>JAYKIC010000522.1:0-4828 GCA_035284985.1 Leptolyngbyaceae cyanobacterium | reverse complement strand
GGGAGTGGGGGAGTGGGGGAGGGGGGGAGTGGGGGAGTGGTAAGGGATTGAGGGGTTGAGGGGGATGGAGCGGTGGGCGATGGGGAGATTGGGGGGAGGCGATCGCCAAATTCGGCCACGATATGGGCTGCCATGCTTTCCGTGGTGGTGTAATTAAACAAATCGGGCCGTTGTAGGCGAATCCCTAGGCTCTGATTTAATTGGTTGATAATCGCAACGGCCAAAATGGAGTCCACGCCATACTCGGAAAATGGCACATCCAACTCGACTCGATGAGTGGGGATATCCAGGGCATCGGCAAGGGTCTGGATAATTTGGGCTTCAACCAATTTGATCTGCGATGTGGAGGGATCTGGGGTTTTCGTTGTTGCCTGAATGGATGCAATAATTGGCGGCTCAATCGTTTCTATCTCGCCATTGGTCGCCACTGCATCTATTATTTCGCCATTAATTGCCCTGTCATTCTGATTAGGATCTGCATCCTTCAGCGGATCGGGGTGTAGGCTCCAGCCATCGCTTTGACCCACCATGATGTGTTGGCCAAGGGAGTCCTCTGCCCCTGATTCCCCTAAAGAGTCCACGGCGCTAAACCCCTCTTCGGCCAGAACCCGATGCCACATGGTTTCACTGAGTACGGGACTCCCCGGTATCCGTACTTCGGCATCTTGATACAGCCACCAGCCGTCCAGTAGGCCAAAGGTGAGGGTGGAGAAGCTGCTGAGGGTGGTGATTTCGTTCAAAATCAACAAGCCGTGTCGCTTTAATCGGGCTTTGACGTGTTGCAGAGTGGCACGAATCGACTGGGTGGCGTGCAGGACGTTGGCGGCTAACACCAGATCGCAAGCGGTGGGCAGATTTTGCCCGGTTGCCGGAGCTTGTTCTATATCCAATCGTTGAAAGCGAACAAAGGGATAAGCGTTGCCATACTGACGGCGACCGTGTTGAACAAAATGCTCAGAGATGTCGGTGTAGTAATACTCGATGTAGGGGGCGTAGGGGGCGATTCCCTGCAATACGGCGTGACTCATACCGCCTGTTCCGGCCCCAATTTCCAGCAAGGTAATTTTGTCCTGCTTCAGTGCGTCAGGGTTGTGGCAGTCCGCTAGACGGGATTTGACGTAGGCGATCGCCGCCTCACTCGCCTTAGCATTGAGGGCTTCCGTCACCGTTCCCCCTTTATATACCCCGGCCACCAGGTCCATCGAGGCATCTGGAAATAGAATATCCGTTGCCGCCACCGTTCCCCGGAGGATACGGGGATAGGCTTGGAGACAGGTCCGCAACAATCGTTCATGGTCCGCCAGTTCCGGGTAAGCGATTAACCCGCGCTGATCATCCTCGTCGTGGGGGGGGAGGGTTCGATTGACTGTAATTTGCGATTCATGAATCTGGATAAACCCTGCCGTTTGCAGCAGGTTCAACAATGCTTGATACAGCGGCTGATAGTTGGGCACAATGGCTAGTCGATGGGCCAAAGCGTCCTGTTGATAGGTTTCACCCGGTTGGCAAAATACGCCCATGGCCTGAAAAGCGCGGAGCAATAGGTGACAACCCAGCCGATCCAACTGGACCATTCCTTGCTGATACCGTTGCCGCTCGGTTGGCGAAACTAGGGCTGTTGGGGTTGCCGTAATCACTGCCGCCATTAATTTCGGTGAAACACTTTGGGGAGAGGATCGCAGGATTTCCGCACTGCCTAGACCGAAGTGATTCAGCATTCTAGGGTCCGCCTTGAAGTAGGCCACTTGGGAGACATAGGATGCTAGACAGCGCTCGACCACCGCCATGCCTTCCTGGGGATGAATCGACCACACCCCTTGCTGGGCCATGCGGTGACGGTGATCAGCGGTGGCAACGATGCCCACATCGCCCCAATAGCCCCAGTTAATAATTTTGACCGGATAGGGTTGGTGGCGATCCTGATACCGTGCCCAGGCATCCTCGAAGGTGCAAGCTGCCGCGTAATTGCTTTGTCCCGCTTGACTCATGAAGGACTGTCCTGCCGAGAAAAAGAGTAAAAAGTCTAAGGGTTCATCGGCAAGAGCTTGCTGGAGAATTACGTTACCCTGCACTTTGGGGACAAGAGCTTGGTGAAACGTTGATTCAGCCATGTCCGCGATCGCCCCATCCGCCAAAACTAGGGCCGAGTGGATCACCCCGTCAATCCGCCCAAACTGGGCCTTGGCGGTGGCAATCGCCCCCTGCATGGCGACCAAGTCCCCTAAGTCGGCTGGCTGGTACAAAATATTGGCACCCTGAAGGGTCAAGAGTTGCTGGGCTTCTGGGGCCAAGGCTTCCACCCTGCGTCGGCCCACCCACACTAATTTAGCTTGCACGGTGTCCAGCAAATACCGACTCAGGACCAACCCCAATCCGCCAGCCCCACCAATAATTAGGTATACACCGTGGGTTTTGAAAACACTACCCTCTACCCTAGGAATTTGGGTTCGAGTTAAAATCTGTTGATAAAATTGCCCGTTTCGCCAGCAGAGGACAGGCCCGTTGCTCGGTGACTGGAGGGCGATGAGCGATCGCGCAAACGTCAGGCGTTGTTGAGAAGTCCATGGGTTGACTGACTGGATATCCACACAACTCACCTGCCACAGATCATACTCTTGGGCTAAGGATTGGACGAACCCCACCACATCGGCACCGTAGGGGGCAATCGAGTCCGCCGCGAAACATTTCTGGGTTTGTTGGGTTACAACCTTCAGGGTCAGGGGGTTGGCGTAGCCATGGTGTGCCACCAATGCTTGCACTAAGCGGAAAAGAGCCATTAACCCAACCGATTGGTTAGCTTCCAGCCGTTCTAGGTTGCCCTCAAAACCCAATTCTGGCTCTAATTCGGGCATCAAAAAGTAGAAGGTGAGGGCCTGACCTTGTTCTAACAATCTATCTATTCTCAGTTCATTTGATCCCAAAATTCGTTCAAAGGCATTCGGGTCACGCACATCTAATTCAGCACCAGGGGCATTGCCGATCGCCACACTGTAAGTAGGGCTAGTCGATTCCTCTTCGTAGCACCGCTTTAAATCATCTTTAATTTCATCCATGGTTGCGGGGTAAAAGATGATAACGGGGGCAAGGTTGGGGGGAAGAGAGGGGCGATCGCTATCAGTAGGCAATTCAGTGGACAATTGTTTAAAAGGCTGCCATCGTGGCAAATAAAACTGGCCCTCTATTTCTGGTGATTCTGTTTCTAATTCTACTGCTGAATCTACGGCTAATTCTGTAGTCTGCTGTTTTTGAATAATTTCAGATTGGGGTGTAGAGATTTCACCAATCTGAATAGATTTAGCTTGATCAATCCAGTAGAATTCTTTAGCAAAGGGATAGGTTGGTAAGGATACCCGCTGATAGATGCGATCGCCATATACCCGCTGCCAGTCAATATCAAATCCCTTGAGGTATAGACCCGCAAGAGCCATGAGATTTTCATAGTATTGAGTTGGATTTTTCCCATTAAGCTGTTCTAATGTATGCAGGTCAGCCACAATTAAGTCGAACGTTTTTTGGGAGAGCGATCGCTCTTGAACACTCATTCTTTCAGCATGACTTATCAATTCTGCTAAAGAACCTGATAGGGCTATTTGTAATGCTTCTTGTAATACTTTTAGTGAATCAAAAACAAAAGTACAGCGTTTCTTAAAGTGGGCACGACCCGTATTTAAGGTGTAGCTAATTGCACCTAAATCTTGCTGATTATTATGTATGAGATAGTCACTTAAATCCGTAATTTTTTGCTTGAGTGCTTCCTCTGTTTTAGCAGATAAACAAATTAAATAAAATGGCCTTTGCTTCTTGTGGGGTAATAATGCAGGGGCTTCTTCCACCACTAGGTGAGCATTAGTTCCACTATGACCAAAGGAGTTAATCCCTGCCATGAGAGAATGGCCCGGTTCGACTATCCAATCCTGCAATTGCTCCACAATATACAGACCTGAACCGTCTAAGTTAATTAAAGGATTCAGATGATTAAAGTTCACCAGTCCTGGTAACTGACGATGTTTCATGCACAGCAAAAGCTTGACTAACCCGATCGCACCCGCCGCCGCCGCCGCATGACCAATATTGGCTTTAACTGACCCAACACCACAACGAAAATCTTGGCTAGCACCGACTTTAGAAAAAACCTGTTTCAGGGCATTTGCTTCTACTGGATCACCTAACTTAGTGCCAGTGCCGTGAGCCTCAATATAGCTAATCTGGCTAGCATCAATGTTGTAGTCTTGGTAGATTCGCTGAATTAATTTCTCCTGGGCCAGACCACTAGGTGCGGTAATTCCATTACTCTTACCATCCTGATTAGTCCCGCTGCCTTTAATCACACCATAAATTAAGTCTCCATCTTTCAAGGCATCCTCCAGCCTTTTTAAGACAACAACACTCACACCCTCACTTAAAATAGTCCCATCCGCCGCCGCATCAAAAGTGCGACATTGACCAGAGAAAGACAACATTTCAATGGAGGACAAACAGGCCAATAATTCACTATTGAGATTAGTCGATATGCCACCCGCTAAGGCAATATCATTCTCACCATGCCGGAGACTTTCACAGGCTAAATGAATCGCAACCAAGGAAGAAGAACAACCAGAATTGATCACAATGGCTGGACCTTGTAAGTTCAGAAAATAAGAAATCCTAGAGGCAACAATTGCATCAGATGAACCTGTAAAGCCCTGATTTGTATAGCCATTAGGTTCACAACCCACATAAACCCCACAATGCAATTCTGATAGTTTGTCATTCACCAAACCTGCGTCTTCTAGTGCATGATAAGCTTCTTGCAGAAAGACCCGCTGGGCAGGGTTCATGCTAGCAGCTT
>JAYKIC010000521.1:0-8989 GCA_035284985.1 Leptolyngbyaceae cyanobacterium | reverse complement strand
ATTTGAAATGCGATCGCGGACAATAATCTAGTTTTGTGTAACCTTTATATCAATCCATCTATATGTGAAGAAACACTGAATACCCTTAGATTTATCCACATCCTAGACACAATTGACACAATTGAAGACTAACCTAGATGAATAAGTTTAGGGCTACATCCTGCTCCCAACCGCATATTGCATTATGAAGCTATCCAGACAACCATCATTCCGTCGTATTCTACTACTGCGGATTATTTTAGTCAGTATTCCTGTGCTATTGATTGGGGTGGCCTTAGCCTTTCGACAAGCACGCAGCACCTTTCTAGAAAGTGCCAAGGAGAACTTGCGCGAGAGCGCCTATATCAAGGCAGATGCCGTGGAAACCAGTATTCTAGCATTGCAAACCAGTCTGGTGGCAGCAGGAAAAACCCTCACCCTACGGGCAGGAACCATAGACGAAGCCCAGGATTTCTTGGGGCATTTATCCCACAAACTCTCCCTTAATGGCACTTGTTTGCAACTGGTGGATTGGCAAACGGGAATCCCCCAGGCTAAAACCTGCGACATTCCCCTAGTCGAGGCGGCAACGACTTCACAAACGGCAAGCAACCTTTTAAATTGGCCCCAAGATAACAGGGCAAGCACGGCTGACCCTTTCTACACCCTGGCTCTAGAAGCGCAAACCCAGATTCCCCCAGAGGTGCAACAATCAAAACGGAGCCAACTGGGGCTGTTACTCAGTACCCCCGTTTATGGTCAAGATGGCCAATTGCGATACGTCCTGTTGCTGCAAGGGTATTTACGTTTACGGGACAGTATTGTGCGGCGATCGCTCTTAGGGTCCACGGTTATCATTGACGAGGAGGGGACCATTCTGGCCCATCCATTACAGGATCTAGTGGGTCAAAATATTGACCATAGTATGAACGCAGCCCCCTTTCGAGATATCGTGGCCCAAGCCCTGGAGGGGGGCGAAGATGTGGATTCCCTGTATAATTTTTCGGACAGCAGGGAAAAATGGTTGGCAGGCTATAGTTCTGCCGATATCATTGTGAGTCAAACTGAAAATGAAACTTGGGCTGTCCTAGCCGTAACCCAGTTAGACAATGCCCTATATGGTCTCAATAATATTAAGCGCATTGTATTAATCCTAACAGGAGGGCTGATTCTGGCCCATCTGCTCGCCCTGTTGTATATGGCCCGTGATTTGGCCCGTCCCCTTGAGCAGTTGGGGGAATATGCCCAACGCATTCATGATCCCCAGTCTGCCCAAACCGCCCCCAAGGACTTTCAAGTTCGAGAGATTAACCAGTTATCCAGTGTGCTAGACAATATGGTGAAGCGGTTGGAAGACCGGGCCAAAGAGTTAGAGGCAGCATGGCAAGAGGCCCAAGCGGCCAACAAGCTTAAGGACGAGATTTTAGCCAATACCTCCCACGAATTGCGGACCCCGTTGAATGGCATTATTGGCTGTGTTCGCCTAATTAAGGATGATTTATGTGATAGCCCGGAAGAAGAAAGGGAGCTATTGGAACGGGCCGATGAAGCCGCCATTCACCTGTTAAAAATTATCAACGACATTCTGGATATTGCCAAAATTGAGTCAGGGACTTCAACCCTAGTCATGGAAGAGGTGTTGCTAGACCAAACCCTGCGGGAAGTGATTGATTTACAGCTCGTGGAAGCATCCCAGCGGGGCTTGTGGTTAGTAGCCAAGCCCAGTCCATCAGTGTTAATTCAGGCTGATCCGGCCAAGCTCAAGCAGGTGTTACTGAATGTGGTTCATAATGCCATCAAGTTTACGGAAGAAGGGGGAATTACCATTGAAACCTTCATTCAAAATGAACTTGCCCCCCGTGGTGAGAAGCTAGAACGGGGGGCCACTGCCTCACCCTCCAGTGTCCGTGGGGGACCGTGGGTGGTGGTGGCCATCCGCGATACCGGAATTGGTATTGATGCGGCTAAGCTGGATAAATTGTGCAAGCCTTTTTACATGGCTGATGGCAGCAAAACCCGTCGCCATGGTGGCACCGGACTGGGGTTAGCCATTTCCCGCAATCTGATTGAACTGATGGGGGGAAGGATTAAGATTCACAGTGAAGGGTTAGGAACAGGCAGCACCGTGACCATTACGTTACCCATTGTTAAGATTTTGGAATCTGTAGAGACACCCTATGGAAAACCTATTTTAGATCAGACGGCTGTGGTCAGCGCAGAACGAGAAATTGTTGATGACGTGTATTCAGTGGCGATCGCGCCGCCTATCTAGCCTCTGGTCCATATCTCCCCGTAATCTCCCTCTGGACAGGCAACCAGCGGTCTAACCCCTAGGGCGATCGCGATCGGTTTGTTAATCTGCCATAGTAAGGGATAACGGTTAATTTTTATTATCAACTTATTTAGTCAACTTTTATGCTGTCTACTCTCTCTCCAGCGTCTATTCGTTCGGAAATCCAAGCGTTGCAGGCTGATTTGGTGCAATGGCGACGACAGTTGCATCAAAGACCAGAATTGGGTTTTCAAGAACAACAAACTGCGGCTTTGGTGTGCGATCGCCTCACGGCATGGCAGATCGAGCATCAGAGTGGTATTGCCCAAACAGGGGTGGTGGCGGTGATTCCAGGGGCACATCCGGGGCCAGTGTTGGCAATTCGGGCTGATATGGATGCCTTGCCCGTTCAAGAAATGAATCAAGTGCCCTACCGTTCGCAACATGATGGCCTGATGCACGCCTGTGGTCACGATGGTCATACGGCGATCGCCCTCGGTACGGCTTATTATCTGTCCCAACATCGTCAGAATCTGCACGGCACCGTCAAGATTATTTTTCAACCAGCGGAAGAAGGCCCAGGGGGTGCCAAGCCCATGATTGAAGCGGGAGTCCTCAAAAATCCAGAGGTGGATGCCATTATCGGCTTGCACATTTGGAACAATTTACCGTTGGGCCAAGTAGGGGTTCGCAGTGGGCCACTGATGGCAGCGGTGGAACTGTTTGATTGTGTCATCCATGGTCGGGGCGGACACGGGGCCATTCCCCAGCAAACGGTGGACCCGATTGTGGTGGGGTCCAATGTGGTGTCGGCCCTGCAAACCATTGTCTCGCGGAACTTGGACCCGATTCGCTCTGGTGTGGTGACAGTGGGCCGATTTCACGCGGGGGATGCCCCCAATGTGATTCCAGACATGGCTCAGTTGGGGGGAACCGTGCGGTATTTTGACCCAGCCCTAGAGGGCTTTTTCCCTCAGCGCCTAGAACAATTGATTACGGGAATTTGCCAGGGCTACGGCGCAACCTGTGAGTTCAGCTATCAACAACTCTATCCGCCTACAGTCAATCATCCAGGGATGACAGAATTGGTGCGATCGGTGGCAGAGGCGGTGGTGGAAACGCCCCAAGGGGTCGTACCCGAATGCCAAACCATGGGTGGGGAAGATATGTCGTTCTTTTTGCAGCAGGTTCCCGGTTGTTATTTTTTCCTCGGTTCTGCCAATGCAGAATTGGGTTTGAATTATCCCCATCACCACCCCCGATTTGACTTTGATGAAACGGTTTTGAGCACTGGGGTCGAGTTGTTTGTCCGCTGTGTGGAGCAGTTTTTCAAAGCGGGACTTTCCTACATTGGCTAATCATTCCATGACACCGACACTGCTCCAAACGGTTGGGCGATCGCTCACCGTTGCGCCAGATGAATCGGAAGAACGCTACACCATTAGCGGCGTGAGTTGGCAACATTATGAATCTGTTTTGGCCACCCTTGCCGATCACCCTTGGTATCGCGTGACCTTTTTAGAGGGAGTCTTAGAAATTTTGGCACCTAGCCGTAAACATGAATCCCAAAAAGATAATATCACCCGATTACTGGGGGTGTATTTTGAACAAACCCGCACTCGTTTTTATGGGTTGGGATCAACAACCTTTCGCCAAGCCATGAGAGCGCGTGGGGTAGAACCCGACACTTGTTTTTGCCTGGGTACCGAAAAGGAATTTCCCGATTTAGCCATAGAAGTGATCGAAACCAGTGGAGGAATTGACAAACTGGAAGTATACAAAGGATTAAATGTATCTGAGGTGTGGTTCTGGAAAAAAGAAACATTTGAATTGTATCAACTTCAGGCTGGCAAGTATGTCCAAATTGCCACCAGCAGTCTGTTACCTGATTTGGATTTAGGGTTATTGTCCCGCTACGTCACCCATCCAGAACCCCTAGATGCCATGATTGAATTCCGACAACACCTTCAAAATAGGTAACATCTGAACTTTTTTTAATATGGAATTCAACCTACTTGAGATATGAATTAGCCCAACCATAGCGAACGGGATCTTTTCTAACCAAATATTCAGCGACTTCCCGCCGTTTGTCCTTATCTTTAGTCATTCTCACCACTCTTTCAATTTCATCATCCACATCATTTGCCCCCCGTTCGGCGGCCATTTCAAACCATTTATCCCCCTCTAAATATTCCCCTCGGTCATAGTGAATTGCCCCCATTAAGGTGTAAGGTTGATGGCTCTCAGGATGGCAATCCATGGCCTCAGCCGCACAGTTTTCTGCTTCATCTAATTGCCCTAAACCCCTAAAAGCAGCCCCTCTTGTAACCCAAAGAGCCGATTTTAGGTCATCTTCCTTAATTTTTACCCAATTCACATTATGGGTTACAGCTAGAGCCTTTTGAGGTTCGTTAGCCTTACGCCAATTACTACTAGCACTGGGCAAATTCCACTTATTACTAGTCCGTTTATATTCTTCTTCATAAAAAATAGCTTCCAGTTTGTAGTGAGCAATGGCTATTTTTCCCTGTCGAGATAAGCGACCGTCTTCAATGAGTTGAACAACTTGTTTGGGATCAAGGCGTTCTGCTCGCTCAAGCTTGAGCATGATTTCATAAAATGGATCAGGATCCAGTTGCCCTACGATGCTATATTTAGCCTTCAGCAATCTAAAATGAATCGCTCTGGCCATTTCCGCTGTTTCAAGTAAATCTTCACCAATTAACCAGTTAATATCATCTTCAGTTATTTCAGATGCTATTGTCTTAAGAATCAAAAACAACCGACTAGAAGGATTAGTGTTTTTATACCCAGTTGCTTGATACTTAGTTTTAAGTTTTTTGAATAATTTTACATCTTTGCGAGTCCGATCAATATGGGCTAGTCGATTCAGCTGCTGTTGTTCAAGCCAGCGGCACTCGCTATCGTCTAGGTCTTGTTTTTCTTCTAGTTTCTTGAGAATGGCATAAAGTGGACTGGCAAGGGATGTGTTTGGGAGCGTGTCAACTTTATATTTGATTTTTAGAGCTGCAAACTCAGCGATCGCTTTCCTTTTCTTTTCTTGTTGCCAATAAATTTCCAGGGTTCCTTGAAAACCATGATCCAAGAGCCAGTTGGTTTCGTCTTCAGACAATAGCTCTTTATTATCAATCTTTTGCAGGATGGAATAGAGCGGCTCTTCTGGGAAATCTTTTCCATGTTGAGTTGCTTTATAGTTAGTCTTTAATTTTGAAAAACTTAAGATATCTTCAATTAAGCCAATGGTATCTTTAAGATTAAAACGCTTGATCAACCCAAGCTCTGAATCCGTCAGTAATTTTCCAGTTTCTAATTTCCAGAGGATTGAATAAACTAAACTATCCACTGACAGCTTGAAGTCTTCGGGAATTTTGTACTTGACTCGTAAGCTAGAACATTCTTCTTCAAACCTGGTAAATTCCTCTGCTTGGTATTGCTGTAGAGAAATAATTTCAATAGTTTTGAACAGACGATTCTCTGTCAACCATTGCAACTCTAAACTAGTGATTTGAATACCAAGTTCGACCTTCCTCAAAATTAAGTAAAGAAAGCCATCAAATTCAAAACTTCTATGCAGACCTATCTGATATTTATCGCGAAGAGCCGCAAAGTATTTGTCCTTTAATTCACGATTATCCATGCGTATTATGGTGTTTCATCTTAACCAGATAAAGCCATTTTAGCTACTAAGCAACAAAAACTGCAAATATTGTGATAATCATAACTTTCCGTAATTTCAAGGTTGATCTGATGGTGGTACTTCAAGTATTAGCGTTTGTCGGGTTTCTTGATCGATTAAATAGCGTTGGAAATCATCCACGGTAAATGATGCTGAAACTGAACGGTTATCTTGATTCATGGCATCCATATCAGCCCAGAAGGGCGATCGCCCTAATTCCTCCATCAACTGCTCAAAACTGAGAGAAGGATAGGACTGATCTCGTAAATAGTGAACAAATTTGAGAGTACGGAAGGCATCAAACCAAGTATGCATAAAGCGCTGGAAGTGGGGGCGATCGCCACTCTGCCGTTGGGCTTGTTGTAAGGTCTGGGCCAAACCAATATCCAGCACATGGGGTAGCCACGGCGCACCGGACCACGGACTGGTGGCAAACCATTGTTCCAGGTGGGTCATACCCCTATCGGAGGGGGATTGCGCCATCGCCGCCCCCTCCACAGACCACAATTGATCGAGGCACTGGAGCCAGTCCCGCAAATGAACGAAAATTTGCGGATGGTAAAACGTCAAGGTTGGGGCTTGGGCAAGGCGAGTCATGGTTGCACCCGTGCCAAAGGGAACGCGATGGGAAATACGGGAATCCAAGATAACAATCGGATGCTGAAGTTGCACCACGGTCCCGGTTTTCGCCAATTTATTCAGCATGTAGAAATCCTCAGCGGCTTTGCGTTTGGGAAACCCCCGCACCTTGGCATAGTGGACAGCGTTGACACACATCAGGCTACCAATGGTGTGAAAGGCATAGGGCGATCGCGCCCAGGCTAACTGCACCACGTAATAGCGTAATGAGGCTTCGTAGAGGGCGATCGCCCCATGCCAAGGGTGATGCCGAAATGGATACAATATCACCGCAATATCATCATGGGGTTGGGCTATGGTTGCATTTCCGAGCGCCCCAACCTGAAAAAAATCCTGCGGCAGCACCACATCCGCATCGGTGTAATGAATCCACAGACTAGCGACCAGTTCTTGCATGATGCACGCCAAGGCAATATCACCGCCAATTTTGCGGGCCAGTCCCACCCCCTGTTTAGGGGGCAACTGTCGCCCCGGTGTGCAGCAATCCACCACGATTAAATCGGTTGTGGCGTTATGGGGGATAACCGTTAAAAGCTCATCGCCTGGGTTAAAGGAGTGCAAAAGCTGCTGGGTGCGGTTAAGGGCAGGGCGATCGCTATCCTCTGCCGCATTAACCACCACAATCACCAGGGTATTGGCGATCGCCGTCGGTAAAACCTGCTCCATGAAGCCAATCGACTCATCAAAAGCGGGAATCACCAAAACGGCAGCATAAGCGGTTTCGGTGCCCAGATTCGTTTGGCGGGATCGCAACCGTTCCTGAAGCGTAGCCACCGCGTCCACTTGGGGTTCTGCATATTGGGCTAGGTAGCGCTGAATCAAAGAACAATTCTTGGGCGAGTGGTGGAATGGCGGAGCCTGGGAACCCATGGGAGCAACTGATGAGAAATTTATCGTTCATCCGTAAAGTGGAGCATAACCGCTTATAATTGTTACACTACACTTCATATTTGTTGATATTTTCGGAGGAATTATGAACGCGATCGCACCCTCCATTGAATTTTTTGATGGTATCTACGAACAACTAGATGATGTTAGCTTACGACAGGATCGCAGCAATGGCGATCGCATCGTCCTGTTACGCTTCAAGCGACTCAAGTCCATCGAACAATTCAAAAGCTACACCAACCGCTTTTCCAAGGCCCTTCGTCTCAGCGACGACGAAGGCAAAATAGAAGTACAGCCCGATGGCATTAAATTTATTTTCGGGGGGCCGGAAGGGGATGACCTGCGGGGGGTCGAGTGTAAGTTTGCCATCCAGCAAGAGGATCATTGGAATCGCTTTATGCGGTTTATGCAGCGATATGCCGATGCCAATGGCATGGCCTACGGGGAACACTCCCCTAATAGCCAAGCGGAAGAAAACGCCCCATCCCAGTAAACCCAAGCCCCCCGTCGGATAGGTTAGGGCCAGCGTAACCCATCGCCATGGGTATGATTATGGTGAGAAATCGCCTAAGCTGAATAGAGGTGTGAATGGGAGAGCTTATGAAAGTCGCAGTAACAGGGGCAACCGGATTTGTCGGCAGTCGTTTAGTGGAAGTGTTGCAAGAACAGCAGCATACCGTCTTAGTATTAACCCGACAATCAGACAAGGCCCGTCGCCAGTTTCCCCAATCTACCTTTCCCCAGGTTGAGGTTGTGGAATACACTCCGACCCGCACGGGACCATGGCAAGCGGCGATCGCAGGTTGTGAAGGGGTGGTCAATTTAGCTGGAGAGTCGATTGCTGAAGGTCGGTGGACTCCAGAGCGAAAGCGGGCCATCATGGAAAGCCGCCAAGTGGGAACGGCCAAAATTGTGGAGGCGATCGCCCAAGTCAATCCCAAACCCTCTGTACTCATCAACGCTTCAGCCATTGGCTACTATGGCACCAGCGAAACCGCTACATTTGACGAAACCAGTCAACCCGGTGATGATTTCCTGGCGGAGGTATGCAAAAACTGGGAGGCTGAGGCCCAAAAAGTTCAAGAATCGGGCACTCGGTTAGTGATTATTCGTACAGGCATTGTGCTGGATATGGGGGGGGCGATCGCCAAAATGTATACCCCGTTCCAACTATTTGCAGGTGGTCCCTTGGGGACCGGACGGCAGTGGTTCTCCTGGATTCATCGGGAAGATTTAGTGGGGATTATGGTCAATGCCCTGACCGACTCCAGCATGAGCGGCATCTTCAATGGTACGGCTCCCAACCCCGTGCGGATGAGTGAGTTCTGCCAAACCTTTGGCGCAACGATCAATCGCCCATCCTGGCTCCCCGTTCCCAGTTTTGCCCTGGAAGCCCTCTTGGGAGATGCGGCCCAAGTCGTTCTACAGGGGCAACAAGTCCTGCCACAAAAAACCCTTGCCACGGGTTTTACCTACCAATATCCCACCCTAGAACCAGCCCTTAAGGCGATCCT
>JAYKIC010000520.1:0-8664 GCA_035284985.1 Leptolyngbyaceae cyanobacterium | reverse complement strand
GAGGCGATCGCTAAAGGCAATTCTAAAATCCAAGGCATAGGGTATTACGGCACACACCGCTAGATTTAGGGAAAAATAACAGGTTGATTAGGGCTAGCGTACCCTATCCTAGGGTCCGTTCCAAGATAGGGATTGAACTACCCTGATAACAGGACACGGCTAAACTAGAATAGATAGATGTCTGGTGGCTACCGCCTAACCCATCCTGCGCTTACCAGTTGCAGCAGCAGTGGGTAGCAGTAGGGTGCGTGTAGCGATCGCGAAACTAGTGGCAGTGGGTAGCAGTAGGGTGCGTGTAGCGATCGCGAAACCCACCAAATTAGCTTGGGATATTGGGATAGATTGACCATGGTGAATCGTTTGCTAACAAAATTTCGAGCAACTACCGCCGATTCACCCCAGCGGCAGTTGGGTTACGGCAAAGGGATTGCCTTTGGTCTGAATTGGCGCAGGGTCATCGCCTTGCTCCTATTCCTCCTGTTCCTACATGGCGTTTCCACCGCCATTGTTGAAGGGCTATGGTTTCAAGAAGTTAATTATTTAGCCGTATTTCAAGCCCAACTCACGGCCCGTCTGGGCCTTGGCCTCGTCGCCTTTGGCGTGAGTATCACTTGGTTGCTGGGCAATTTAAACCTCGCTCGCCGCTTGGCGTGGTCCTCCCCGGACATTGCCACCCTGCGCGGCCATAAAAATAAGGAGCAGCTCTCAACCAAACCAGTCTCCAACGGCATAGGGGGAGACAATCCCGACCCTGGGCTTACCGAGCAACGGCCCAGCCAGTTTACCAATCCAATCTACCAAAACTATCGGCCTGATAATTCCACCCTACGGGGCGCGATGCGATTATGGCTGTTGGTGCTCACGGTCACGCTCCTAGGGTTGATGCTGATTGCCCTACTGCTCTACCACGGCCATGTAATCCTCAGCCATTGGTATCCCAACTTAAATATTCTGGCGAATCGGGACCAGGTTCCCATCATGTTTCGTCCGGAAACCCTATGGCAATCTAGTTGGGAAATGGTGCAAAACTATCCTTGGATTTTTGGCGGGGTTCCAGCCTTATTGGTGGCGATCGCCCTCTATCCCCGCACCGTCCTATCTGGGGTGGCAGTAGGCATGAGTGTGGCCTTTAGCCTCCTCCTATCAGAATATTGGCGCACTATTTTACTGGCCACCCATCCCGTCCCCTTTAACCAGATCGATCCCATTTTTCATCGAGATATTAGCTTTTATATCTTCCAGTTGCCCATTTTGGAATTAATTGCTTTTTGGGCCGTAGGATTGGGTTGGTTAACCCTATTGTCTGTAATCTTGATTTACTTGTTGTCCGGTAATAGCCTCAGCCAAGGATATTTCCCCGGTTTTCCCTGGCCCCAACGTCGCCACTTATATGCTGCCACCAGTCCAGTCATGGGAGCGATCGCCTTCAGCTACTGGATTGATCGCTATGAACTCCTCTACTCCGCCACCGGGATAACTTACGGAGCCAGCTACACCAACGTGGTGGCCCAATTGCCCATTAATACCGGGCTGAGCCTCCTCGCAGGGATTATCAGTATCTACTTTCTGGTGCGATCGTTCCTCCATCCCAGTGAAGATCCCTCCCTCCCCATCACCGAGCCGCTCCTCCCCTATGCCACCCTCCTCAAGCGGCAAGAAGTTCCCGCCGACTTAGCATTTTATAATCAACCCTCCGTTGAAGATGGCTCTGATTTAAGCGCAGTGGTCACACTCCAAGGGCGGGAAGGGCTGCGAACGATCCCCCAGGGACGCAACGGTTCTAACGGCACAACGGCTTACAGCAGCAGCCTTTACCGCAGTTGCCGGATCGCGGCAGAACCCGATGCCCCCCCCGTATCCCCCTTCTTCCTCCTATCCGTTTGCTATTTAGTCGCCACCTTATTGGGCAGTATGATCGTCCCTCCCCTCGTCCAACGATTAGTGGTACAACCCAATGAACTTGCCAAAGAACATCCCTATTTGGAACACACCATTAATGCCACCCGCCAAGCCTTTAACTTGGATGACATTGATGTCCGCATTTTTAACCCCCAAACCAATTTGACCTACGACGACTTACGCAACAATAATTTCACCATTAACAATATTCGGCTGTGGGATACCCGACCCTTATTGGAAACTAACCGTCAACTCCAGCGTATCCGGCTATATTACGAATTTCCCAATGCCGACGTGGATCGCTATCTGTTTTCTGATAACTCCGATCAGGGATCTACGGAGGATGCCGCTAACAGTCCCCAAGGTATTGCTCGTCAGGTATTGGTGGCGGCCCGTGAGTTGGACTATAAGAATGTACCGGATGAGGCTAAAACTTGGGTCAATGAACACTTAATTTACAGCCACGGTTATGGCTTTACCATGAGTCCGGTTAACACCGCCAACAGTAGCGGCTTGCCCGATTATTTTATTCGTGGCATTGAACATACTGCTAGCGATCGCAGCGTCACCGAAACCGTACCCGTGATCAACCCCCGAATTTACTACGGTGAACTGACCAACACCTACATTATGACCCCCACCGAAGTGGAGGAACTGGACTATCCCAGCGGTAGCGAAAATGTCTACACCCGCTATCAGGGGGATGGGGGCGTGGCCATTGCCAATTGGAAGCGGCGGTTATTGTTCGCTAAATATTTGCGCGATTGGCGCATGGTTTTAACGGATAACTTTACCCCAGACACCAAATTGCTGATGCGGCGAACCATTGGCGATCGCGTCCAAGCCATTGCTCCTTTTCTCCGTTACGACTCCGACCCCTACTTAGTGGTAGCTGATGCCACCTTGCCCTCCCGCGCCAATGCCGACCCGGATAGCCCCCCCAGTAATTTGTTTTGGATGATTGATGCCTATACGACGAGCGATCGCTATCCCTATTCCGACCCCCTCGACAACGACTTTAACTACATCCGCAACTCCGTCAAAGTATTGATAGATGCTTACCACGGCACCGTCGAATTTTACATGGCCGATGAAAACGACCCCATCATCCAAGCCTGGAACCGCATTTTCCCTGGCATGTTCCGCCCCCTAAACACCATGCCCACCTCTCTGCTATCCCATATTCGTTATCCCCAAGACTATTACCAGGTCCAGTCCGAACAACTAATGACCTACCACATGACCGATCCCCGCGTGTTGTATAACCGGGAAGATCAGTGGCGTAGTCCCCAAGAAATTTACGCCGACCAGAAACAGCCCCTCGAACCCTATTACCTCTCCATGCGCCTCCCGACAGAAGAAGAAGGCGAGTTTATTTTGCTCCATCCCTATACCCCCGCCCAGCGGCGCAACTTGATTGCTTGGTTGGCTGCTCGCTCCGATGGCATCACTAGCCCTTCCTCGGATAATAACCACTATGGCAAGCGCTTACTATACGTTTTCCCCAAACAGGAATTGGTGTTTGGCCCAGAGCAAATTGAAGCCCGAATTAACCAAGATCCAGCCATTTCCGAGCAAATTTCCCTCTGGAACCGCACTGGCTCACGGGCGATTCAAGGCAATTTACTGGTTATCCCGATTGAAGAATCATTGCTGTATGTCGAGCCGATTTACCTAGAAGCCGAACAGGATCGGCTTCCGACCCTAGTGCGGGTGATTGCGGTGTATGATACCCGCATTGCCATGGAAAATACCTTGGCCGATGCCCTCCGGGCAGTTTTTGATGGCGATCGCCTCCCCCAAGAATCCCAGCCCTCCCCATCAGAAGATGTAATTGGAATGCCCCCGGTGAACATTGTCCCAGACCAGATTGCCCTATAATGCCCCATTGGTATCTACATTCAAGAAATCATCATTCAAGAAATCATCCGGTCTAGTTGCACAGATGTCTGTCCACCGATATGCTGTCTGCAACCCCTCTATCTACCCAATCTACCCAATCCGCCGAAATTCGTTCATCTACAAGGAAAAAGAAATCACTATGTCTGCGTGTGAATATCGCCCTGGATTAGAAGGTGTTCCTGCTAAAGAGTCAGCTATTGGTTTTGTCGATGGGAAACAAGGCATTTTAGAGTATCGTGGTATCCGCATTGAAGAATTGGCGGAAAGAAGCAGCTTTATTGAAACCACCTTTTTACTAATTTGGGGATATTTGCCAACGTTTGAGGAATTAGAAGCCTTCGCTACCGAAATTCAATACCACCGACGCTTAAAGTATCGGATTCGGGACATGATGAAGTGCTTCCCGGAAACGGGCCATCCCATGGATGCTCTGCAATCCTGTGCAGCAGCGCTGGGCCTGTTTTATTCTCGACGGGCCTTGGATGATCCCGCTTACATTCGGGCGGCGGTGGTGCGGTTACTCGCCAAAATTCCCACCATGGTGGCCGCTTTCCAAATGATGCGCCAGGGGAATGACCCCATCCAACCCCGCGACGATCTGGATTACTCCGCCAATTTTCTCTATATGTTAAATGAGCGGGAGCCTGATCCCCTAGCCGCCCAGATTTTTGATATTTGTTTAATCCTCCATGCCGAACATACGATTAATGCCTCGACGTTTTCGGCCATGGTAACGGCCTCTACCCTGACTGATCCCTACGCGGTCATTGCTTCTGCCGTGGGCACCCTGGCGGGACCACTCCACGGTGGGGCTAATGAGGAAGTGTTATCAATGCTCCGAGAAATTGGTTCGGTGGACCGAGTGGAAGCCTATGTGGATAACCAAATCCAACAAAAGCAAAAGTTTATGGGGTTTGGCCATCGGGTCTACAAAGTCAAAGATCCCAGGGCCGTAACTCTCCAGAAGCTAGCCGAGAAACTATTCGACAAGTTTGGTGGTGACGAATACTACGACATTGCCCTCAAGCTGGAAGCGGTGATGGCGGATCGGTTAGGCGGCAAGGGCATTTATCCGAATGTGGATTTTTACTCTGGCTTGGTTTATCGCAAGTTGGGCATCCCGTCTGATTTGTTTACCCCGGTGTTTGCGATCGCCCGTGTAGCAGGATGGTTAGCCCACTGGAAAGAGCAGCTTAACGAAAACCGCATTTTCCGCCCCACCCAAATTTATACGGGCGACCATGAACGAATCTATGTGCCCCTAGAGAAACGGGCAACGGCTCCAGAAGATAAGGCTATTCCGGGAGATTATGAGCGGTATCGTTCAACCCTTCGCTAGGGAAAAATCACTGGAAGATTGTTGGGCTAGCGGTATTGGGCGATCGCCCAATACCGCTGGCTATAAGAATCGGTCATCACAAGCAAGACACGGGCGAGGGGCGATCGCCCCCATTTTCGTCTAGACCTTATCCACGGTAAGTAGCATCACTAAAGCCCAACCAGGGATAAAAAATAAAGCCCAAAAAGGACAACCCGATGCCAAACCCTACCCCTTTGCCAAACTTTTCCGCCACACTAATATTGACCATAATCGCAATCACAAGATTCACAAGGGGAACCAAGAAAAGTAAATCCACCACAGCGGTTTTCCGGCTATTTGGAGCAGAACAATTACGTTATAAAAGGGAATGAGACAGGCCCAACCCGGTTTCCCAGCCTTAGTAAACACTTGCCAAATCCCTGCAATTACTGCAATGATTACAGCTAATTGCAAAAGTGTTATGATCGCGTTAACTAATCCTTCCATTGATATTCTCCCTGTAAGTAATGATGATGGGACGACGCAAGCATTATATCGGTCAGGATTTGAAATCTTTCTTGACGTTCATAAATCGAACAAAAGTGTAATTTATCGACGTATTCTTCTCTCTAAGCTAGGGTCAACTATTTTATTGTCTAGATTTTGTCTCTCCCAGGAAAAGACATGAGCTTTGAGCAACAATCGTGGGATAATTAAGATCTAACCCTTTGATGGGTATACTCCTTAATCAACGATTACTCGCACGTTAACCCGCGAGTTCGATTCAAATCTTTAGGTGGCAGAGTGAAAGTATTAGTAATTGGCAATGGTGGGCGGGAGCATACCCTAGCATGGTGTCTGGCACAATCACCCAAGGTTCATTCTATTACTTGTGTTCCAGGTAACGGCGGTACCGCCAACCTGGCCAAATGCCGTAACCTCGCAATGGGCGTGACCGACTTTGAAGGGATTGAGCGATTTGCAACGGTCAACAACATTGGTTTGATGGTGGTTGGGCCAGAGGTGCCGTTGGCTGCTGGGTTTGCGGATTATTTTTTAGACCGAGGATTTCAGGTTTTTGGTCCCCGGAAGGCGGGTGCCCAAATTGAATCCAGTAAAGCATGGGCCAAGGCTCTGATGCAGGAAGCAGGGATTCCCACGGCCAAGGCTGAGGTGTTTGTCACCGCCGCCGATGCTAAAGCCTATGTATCGCGCCAAGGTGTACCTATCGTGATCAAGGCCGATGGGTTAGCCGCAGGTAAGGGGGTTACAGTCGCTCAAACGGAAGAAGAGGCGTACCAAGCGATTGACGCTGCCTTTGGCGGACGCTTTGGGGCAGCGGGGGAATGTGTGGTGGTAGAAGAATGTTTGCAAGGTCAGGAAGCTTCTGTGTTAGCGATTACGGATGGCCGGACCATTCGCCCCCTAGTTCCCGCCCAGGATCATAAGCAGATTGGGGCGGGAGATACGGGGGCGAATACGGGGGGAATGGGAGCCTACGCCCCCACCCCAGTGGTGTCTGCGGCTATGCTGGAGCGGATTCAAGCGGAGGTGCTAGACCCCGCGATCGCCACCCTGCGTCACCGAGACATTGATTATTGTGGTGTGCTCTATGCTGGATTGATGATTACCCCAGAGGGCGATCCCAAAGTCATCGAGTTTAACTGTCGCTTTGGCGATCCGGAAACCCAGGTGGTGTTACCCCTCCTCGCCTCCCCACTGGATGCGCTCATGCTGGCCTGTGTGCAACAAAAATTAGCGGATTATCCCCCCATTGAATGGAAAGAGGGCGCAGCCGCTTGCGTCGTCCTAGCCGCTGGCGGATATCCTGATGCCTACAAAAAAGGATTGCCCATCACCGGAATTGCTGAGGCGGAAGCCACGGGCGCGATGGTATTTCATGCGGGTACCCGTTTGGCGAAGCAAGGGGTTGTCACCGATGGGGGGCGGGTTTTGGGGGTCACAGCCCTAGGGGATACCTTTGAAGAAGCGATCGCCCATGCCTATACCGCTGTCGATCACATTCATTTTGAAGACATGTATTGTCGGCGGGACATCGGTTTCCGTGTCTTGCCAGGTGATGGGCAACGGACCCAAGGGAATCAAGTAGATCAAGGGGGGCAATGAAGCAGTAGGGGCAATGGGGGAGTTAAGCACGATCTACTGAGTTATCTGTCCATCATGGGCCTTGCAATCGACATCATTAAGGCGATGATGGAAGGGATATCGCATAATAGTTGATGAATAATCCTAGGGATTGATCATGCCCTTGTTTATGCGCGTCCATATTGCTAGTTTAATCTGTTGCCCCTGATAGTCTAAAACGGTACGATGTCATCTCCATCCATTTTCTGTAGCCAAGGTCACGAAAATCTAGCAGATAATCGGTTTTGTCGGTTATGTGGCGAGCTATTGGCCCCGTCCCAACCCAATGGGGGGGGGAATAATGTCCCAGGCTCCAATGCTTCTCCCGATCCCTACTATGGCATTGTGGTCGGTCAACGGTATCGGCTCCAGCGTCAGTTGGGCTTAGGGGGCTTTGGCCGCACCTATTTGGCCGAGGATATTAATCGCTTCAATGAACCCTGTGTCCTCAAGGAATTTGCTCCCCAGGTATCCGATCCCGGTACTTTAAAAAAAGCAGAACAACTGTTTGAACGGGAAGCAGGGGTGTTGTATCAACTGCAACATGCTCAAATTCCCTGCTTTCGCGAACTGCTCCGGGCTGAGATGGAGGGGGTTTTACCACCCACCCTTCCCTCCCAAATGCGGCTATTTTTGGTGCAGGATTATGTCAAGGGGCAAACTTATCAGAATTTATTAGAGCAACGCCAACAAACTGGGCAAAACTTTACCGAAGCGGAAATCTTGCAGCTATTACGGGATATTTTGCCCGTGTTGGGCTATATCCACAATAAAGGGGTGATTCACCGGGACATTTCCCCTGATAATTTGATTCAGCGAGAACGCGATCGCCTCCCGGTTTTGATCGATTTTGGTGGGGTGAAGCAAGCGGCCATGACAGCGGTGTCAGGGATAGCAGAAAATGAAGCTAGGATGTCAGCTTCCATCTCCCCAGCTTCCATCTCCCCAGCCCCCATGACCCCAGCCCCCATGACTATTGTGGGCAAGCAGGGCTATGCTCCCCCGGAACAAATGACATCGGGTCGAGTGTTTCCCCACAGCGATTTTTACGCCTTGGGGGTGACGGTACTGGTGTTGATGACGGGGCAGTCACCCTACCCGTTGCTGGACCCCAACTCCCCCGGTTTTTGGCAAACCCAACTCTCCCTGTCGGCCCTCCTGACCAGGGTTCTCCGTAAAATGCTGGCGATTTATCCGAGCGATCGCTACGCCACGGCTACCGACATCCTCACGGCTCTGTTTCCTAATGCCCACCTTCCTAATGCCCAACCGCCTATCATCCAGCCAGCGATAACAACTCCACCATTACCCGCTACCCCCCCCTCCACCGCCCGTACTGTGGCCGTCGCTCCCGCCCATCCAGCCCCAGTGGCGGCTTCCACCCCATTGGCCCCTGCCTCAATCCCTGCCCCAGTAGC
>JAYKIC010000519.1:0-5673 GCA_035284985.1 Leptolyngbyaceae cyanobacterium | reverse complement strand
GGTATCCGTCGCTTTATTTCTAGGGTGCTTTGTGGTGGGGTTGGTGAGTGCGATCGCCACCTATTTTCTAGGATTTTGGTTAATTCGATTACAACGCCAGCGCCCCTCTTAAAACAGCCTAAAGGGTTATAGCATTCTGGCTGGATAAACGTGGGGATCGGTGTTTTAAGAGTAACATCAATCCTGACGGTTATCTTTTACCGTTGTCGTGATCCCATCTAAGTTGCCTACTACAATTAAGACAGAATTTGAACCTGAAATTTCTCTCCCCGTGACTGATCTTATGAAGCAAGAGAACCAGCAGGGTGTGCCGCCCATCCCAGCCAATCAGCAAGAACTTCTCAACCGAATCACCAACCAGATTCGGTCGTCCGTAGAGTTGCAAGATATTCTAGATGCAACGGCTGAAGAAGTGCGGCATTTTTTAGGCACGGATCGGGTCAAAATCTATCAGTTTCAGCCAGATGGTCATGGGCTAGTGGTTGCTGAATCATTAGACGAATACCGCCTACCTTCCCTATTAGGCTTACATTTTCCGGCTGATGATATTCCCATTTATGCCAGGGAAATGTTTCTCCAAGTTCGCCAGCGGATGATCACTGACTTAGGCAGGGAACAAATTGGTATCAGCCCCATTCCTGGAATTAGCGGGTTTGCAGTAGAGGATACGGAGAATTCTTCAGCGGACAACATTCGCTATCGTCCAGTTGATCCTTGCCATGTGGAATACCTACGCAGTATGGGGGTGCAATCTTCGATGGTCGTGCCGATTGTGATTGAAGGCATGGAAGGCATGGAGAGGGCTTCCCAATCCGTTGTCAATTCTTCCCTAGAAAGTTCCCTGCCCTCCCTACAACCGAATACCCACCTTTGGGGGCTGTTAGTGTCCCACCATGCCGACCCCTATCCTGTTACTGCCCAGGATTTGTCCTTGATTCAGTCAGTGGTGGATCAGTTGGCGATCGCCATCACCCATTCCATCCTCCTCAACCATTTTCGGGAAGAGGCCCTGCAAAAAGCAGATATTGCCAAGATTATTAGTTTGCTTCATGATGAAAACCCAGGAAATTTTCAGGCTGCATTAGATGAAACAGTCAAGCTGTTCCACGGCGCTGGGGGACGACTCTACTTACCCAAACAACAATTCATTTCCTCCCTCACCCCGGCATCAGAACCCGATCCCACTGTCTATACCTATGGCACTCAACCGGATCAATTATTCCCAGACGAAACCCGACCCATCGAGGAAAACCTATTATGGCAGCACTTTCTCTCCTCGGTCATTTCCCCCCCCCCATCTGCCAGCCAAAATACAACCACGGGGATGGAAAATGGGGAAACAGCCGGAACGCCAGAAACGCTTCAAGCCTTGCCCCGCTCATGGTCGGTGCCCTGGATGCGAGCCGTGTATGCCCTGCCCCAGTCCGCCACGGATCAGGATGATCAGCAACACGTCTGGGCCATTTCAGATGTTTATCAAGAGCCACTATGCCGTTCTCTGGTGGGGGCATTTCAGGCGACCGCCATTCGCGGCATCCTGATTTTACCCTTCCATTTGGAGCGGCAGGTAATTGGTTGTCTCACCATTTTTCGGGATGGAATTGACCAGGAGTTGATCTGGGCCGGGAAATTCAACCCCGATAAGCGGCAGTTGTCCCCTCGCCAATCGTTTGAGGCTTGGCGGCAACTCAAGGAAGGGCAAGTCACCCCGTGGCGTGCAGGGGAAATACGACTGGGGAAGGCGATCGCCGAACGCTTTGCCACGGCGGTGAAGCAACATCGGCTCTATGAGGAGGTGTCCGTGCTCAATGCCACCTTGGAAGAGCAAGTGGAAGCTAGAACCCAGGAATTACGGCAAACTGAAGCAATCGCCCAACAACAACAGGCGATCGCCACCATTTTGACCCAACTCCAAACCACCTCGGATATCACCACTATTTTCCGCACCGCCATCCATGAAGTCCGCCACATCATGGCCGTGGATGACGTTACGGTATACCGCTTTGATCCCCACAGGGACGAAACGATTGCGGAAGTTTTTAGTAGTGTGGCCCCCCCTTGGTCCCCCACCGACCTCGATATGCATAATATTTGGCAAGCTCAGTGCAATGCACCCGATCATTGTTGTCGGATTGGTGATGTAGTTCATGGGAGTAAAGCCGTGAACGATATCTATGCAGCCCATTTGACAGCAGAGCAGATTCGGGTGTTGGAACAACAGCATATTCGGGCATTTATGATTGTTCCCATTGTGGTGGGACAACATTTATGGGGTTTATTTAGCTTGTATCAACAAGATGTTCCTCGCCAATGGAATCACATTGAGGTCAGTTTTACCACCCAAATTGCGGCTTACTTAGGATCAGCCCTCCAGCATGCCGAGTTATTTGCCCTCACCCAGCAGCAAGCCGATCAGGTGCCGCTGCTGCTGAGTCAGCAGCAAACAATTTCAGAAATTATTGGCAAAATTCGTGAATCCCTGGATTTAGGTAAAATCTTTGCCACAACCACCCAAGAAGTTCGACGGTTGTTAAATGTTGATCGGGTGTGTGTGTTCAAATTTGATCCGAATTCAAACTGGAATCTGGGGAAAGTGGTGGCGGAAGACCGCAATCAAGACTATGTATCAGCCCAAGCGGTCACTGTCGAGGATCATTGTTTTGGGGAACGCTATGCCCATCAGTATGAATTACATCGTATTTTTACGGTGGAGGATATTTATAATGCGGGGCTGAAGCCTTGTTACATCCAAACCCTAGAACAGTTCCAAGTTCGGGCTAATTTGGTGGTGCCCCTACGGGACCAAAACGGGTTATGGGGATTGCTCTCGATTCATCAATGTTCGGGACCACGCCAGTGGCAAGCCTGGGAAAGTCAACTAGCCGAACAAATTGCCACCCATTTAAGCGTGGCCTTACAACAGGCTGAACTGTTCCAACAAGCGGAGGAGGCAAAATGGGCTGCGGATATGGCAAGTCAAGCCAAAAGTGAGTTTTTAGCGACCATGAGCCATGAGTTACGAACGCCGCTCAATGCCATTCTCGGTTTTTCGGAGGGGTTGCAGGATGGTATTTTTGGAAAGTTGACCAAGTCCCAGGAAGAGGCGATCGCCACCATCGAACAAAGCGGTCAACATCTACTCGCCCTGATCACCGACATTTTGGATCTGGCTAAAATCGAATCGGGGGAACTAATTATCAACCCCGTCACCATCAACTTTACCGAAGTTTGCACGGGCTGTCTCCAGTTCATCCAACCCCTCGCCCAGCGCAAACACATTGAGCTAATTTCAGACTTGGCCCCCTACGACCATCCGATTACCCTGGACCCCCTACGGGTCCGTCAATTATTGATTAACTTGCTCAACAATGCTGTCAAGTTTACTCCCGCCAAAGGGCAAGTTACCCTAAAAACCTGGGTCCATGTTGAGACTCACACCATTGAATTTCACGTCGTCGATACGGGGATTGGGATTGCGCCAGAGGACATTCCCAAAATTTTTCAGTCCTTTGTCCAGCTCGATAGTCGGCTTAACCGCCAATACGAAGGCACAGGGTTAGGGCTAGCCCTGGTAAAGCAGTTGGTAGAAGCTCAGCAGGGTAGCATCAAAGTGGATAGTGTCCTGGAAGAAGGCAGTTGTTTCCGCGTTACCTTACCCTATCAGCCTGTTTCCCCTGAGGCTGAATCCTCCAGTTCCTCCTCCATCCCTCGGTCTGTAAGTCCCATCCCTCCCGCCATCGCCCAGCCAACACCAGAGTTTTCAGACTCGACCATTGGTGCCGTTACACCAACCCATTCCTCCTTCCTGGGTGAAGCCGATAGTCTTCTCCACCCTGAATCCGTTATTACCATTTTGCCAACGGCAGCCACTTCCCCAGTTCAGGATGCCGCCAATAATCAACCTGATGCTGTGGCTCAAGCTACAGATGAGCCAGCCGACACCCAAGCAGCTATTCCTAAAAGGAGTGTAGATGGGATAAACCCAGGCTGGTTGATTTTGCTGGCGGAAGATAATGAAAGCAATGTGGAAACCTTTTCCGCCTATCTTACCCATCATAATCATCACGTATTAGTGGCCCACGATGGCAGGGAAGCGATCGCCCTCGCCCAACACCACCATCCAGACATTATCCTCATGGACATTCATATGCCCCACATGGACGGCATTGATGCCATTCAACAAATTCGCCAACTGCCTGAAATTGGCACCACTCCCATTATTGCCCTCACCGCCTTAGCCATGCCCGGAGACCAAGAGCGCTGCATCGCAGCAGGGGCCAATGATTACCTGGCCAAACCTGTCAAGCTCAAGTACTTGGGCACCATGATCGATAACATATTAGCTCACCACCAGCAAAAAACTTAGACAACTTGCTGCAATACCGCCTCAAACTTGGATACGGTTCGGTCCATATTTTGCAACTTATCCAGACCGAATAGGCCAATGCGAAAGGTCTGAAAATCCTCTGGTTCGCCACATTTCAGCGGCACACCCGCCGCAATCTGCATTCCCACCGCCATAAAGGCTTTGCCCGTTTGGATGGCCTTGTCCTCCGTATAGCTGACAATGACACTGGGAGCCTGAAATCCAGGTGCTGCAACACTTTTAATCCCCTTGGCCCCTAGCAAGGCCCGGACCTGATCCCCCAAAATCTGCTGCTGTTGCCGGACCCGATCGAATCCATAGGTTTCCGTTTCCTGCATCACATCTCGGAATGTCCGCAGGGCATCGGTCGGCATCGTAGCGTGGTAAGCATGGCCGCCATTTTCATAGGCCACCATAATCTGCCGCCATTTACCTAAATCGCAGGCAAAACTAGTACTAGTCGTCGCTTCCAGTTGCTCCAATGCTGCCGGACTGAGCATCACCAAGCCGCAACAAGGGGGACCACTCCAACCCTTCTGAGGGGCACTAATTAGCACATCCACCCCACAGGCCACCATATCCACCCAAATGGTCCCTGAGGCAATGCAGTCCAAGACAAATAAACCACCAACGGCGTGGATCGCATCCGCCACGGCTCGAATATAGTCATCCGGCAAGATAATTCCGGCGGAGGTTTCCACATGGGGGGCAAAGACCACATGGGGGCGCTGCTGCTGGATCGTGGCTACCACTTCATCAATGGGCGGTGGGGCAAAGAAAGCGGGGTGCTGGGTTTCCGTGGGGCGAGCCGTAATTACTGTAGATTTGGCGGGAATCTGGCCCATTTCAAAAATCTGGGTCCAGCGAAAGCTAAAGTAGCCGTTGCGAATGACCAAGCAGTTTTGTCCGGTGGCAAATTGACGGGCGACCGCTTCCATGGCGAAGGTACCGCTACCGGGCACAATCACGACCGCGCTGGCGTTATACACGGACTTCAAGGTGCTGGAAATATCCCGCATCACTGTTTGAAAAGCTTGGGACATGTGATTGAGGGCGCGATCGGTATAGACGACGGAATATTCAAGTAAGCCATCTGGATCAACGGTGGGATGTAAGCCTGCCATGTCTACCTCGTTATTTGCTGGGTGGATGGGTGAAGAGGGGGGCGATCGCACAGCCCTAGGCGATAAATGCGAACCCTAGGCAATTCTACCAGAACCCTTGGCAGCGCTCCGTCCATACCCGATAGGAGCGAACCTTGTTGTTGTTGTTGGCAAAAAGTGGATGTGGTAATCAGTACAAACAAC
>JAYKIC010000518.1:0-4396 GCA_035284985.1 Leptolyngbyaceae cyanobacterium | reverse complement strand
TTTCTGGCTCAAGATTAGTTGCAGGCGCTTCAGGGGATGTTTCTGAGTTGAAATTAACGCCATCAATGCCGAAAGATGGGGCATTGGCGATCGCGCCTTCCCCCAAATTCCCTTCGTCATTGCTGCTGGCTTCAGTCGTGGGGGGTAGAGCGATCGCGTTTCCCCACGGTGAAGTAGATGGCAGAAGATTCCCTGGCACCAATGGCGCGATGGCTGAAGGCGTTATCATCAGTAGGGTGGATACAGCAACAATTGATCCAATTGGGCGCATAGGTTTTTCCTCCAGGGGTCAGGCCAAGTGTGTAACTCAATGGTGAGTCTGTATACACGATAGGTCAGGAAATAAGGGCGATCGCCCAGGGTTACAATTTCTGATACGCCGAGGTTGAATCCTAGCAGTTGATTCAAAAAAGCCTTGGGTTCACCAATGGCAGAGGAGGAATTAGGGACCATGACCATTGCACCGTGGCGATCGCCCCTCAGCCGTGCCCTCCATCGCAATCGCGCCCTGCCCAATGCCCGTTATGGACAATTGGCTACCGTGCGCCCCGATGGCACCCCCGCGAACCGCACTATCGTATTTCGAGGATTTGTGACAGACTGTGATGATTTACAATTTGTTACCGATCGCCGCAGTGAAAAAATCCAGGATCTCCACCATCAAGCGATCGCAGAATTATGTTGGTATTTTCCCAAAACCCGTGAACAGTTTCGCCTCCGGGGTCCAATCACGGTGATCGGTGCCACCACGGAAGCCCCATCCCTGCAAACGATCCACCATCAACTTTGGCAATCCCTCTCAGATAATGCCCGGTTACAATTTTCCTGGCCCCACCCTAAACATCGCCGCACGGACGCTACAGGATTTGAAACGCGATCGCCACAGCCGTTAGATCCCCCGCCTGATTTTTGTAGTCTATTGTTGAGCGTCACCCAGGTGGATCACTTGGAGTTACGGGGTAATCCGCAAAATCGCTGGCTGTATCAGCGGGATTCAAACCATGAATGGGTGCAGCAGGCAGTTAATCCTTAGTTAGTGCTTAGTGAAATTAGTTAAACACTTAATTGAGGAACTTGAAAGTTTGGGCCGTAGTGAAAACCATGCTATTCCCAGCTACTTAATGCGCTGGTGTGAACATTTGCTCAAAGTTAAATACTGGGAATCGGAGCGCGTCACCTGCTTCCGAGGGTGGGACACAGAGATTGCGAATTTTTGCATCCAAATTCAGAAAAGATTAGAACATGGCCGCAAGCTTTTCCTAAAATCCACTGGATTTTAGGCCAGCTTAGTGCCCTTGATGACCATTGGTTGCCCTGGTCCCCAGAATCAGCACCTCATACCTGAGAACCCCGAAACCTGATAGCATTCTCAAGCAGGGCGTTGAGACCCGTGCTCTAGGTTCAGGTAAGACAGGTGGCGAGATTGAAGCAGCAAACCCAACGATCCGGCTATTGGCAACTGATTCCCTTTTTACGGCCCCATTGGTCCACCATTGGCAGGGCGTTATTTTGTACCGTTATTTTTACGGTATTTTGGCCCTTTCTAGCGTGGATTGCGGGGGAATTGCTGGCGGCCCTCAGCATTGGTGATATGGACGAATTGCTGCGCCTATCCTTGTTCACAACCCTGCTATTTTTGGTGCAAAAACTGGCCCAGTATGGTCAAGACTCCCTGATGGCAAAGGCGGCGCTAGATGTGGCCTTTGACCTGAGGAATACCACCTATGATCATTTGCAACGGTTGAGTTTGAGCTATTTTGAAACGGCCCAAACGGGGGATTTATCCTATCGTCTGACAGAGGATATCGATCGGGTTGGGGAAGTGGTGAATAAAGTATTTCATGATTTTACCCCCTGTATTTTGCAGTTAATTGTAGTGTTGGGGTATATGCTGTCCCTGAATTGGCAGTTGACTCTGGCGACGTTCGTGGTGGCTCCCCTGCTGGCGGGGTTGATTAGCTGGTTTGGCGATCGCCTCCTCTTCTACTCCCGCCGCAGCCAGAGCCGCATTTCCGACCTGTCTTCCCTGCTAACCGAGGTCTTCAGCGGCATTCGCCTGGTGCAAGCCTTTGCCGCCGAAGATTATATGCTGACTCAATTTAAACGGGAATCGGAACGCAATCGAGCGGCTAAATTTTCCGCTGCCTGGTTACGGGCAATTCAGTTTCCCGTCATCGGTTTTTTGTATGCCATGAGTATTCTAGTGCTGCTGCTGTTGGGGGGCTGGCAAATCTCCCAAGGTAATATTGACGGGGCAGATTTTGGTCGGTATGTGGCGGCAGTGCTGTTGTTGATTGACCCCATTGCCCACATTACAGACAACTTTAATGAGTTTAAGCAGGGGGAAGCCTCCGTTGACCGGATTTTTGAGCTGCTGGATCTGCGGCCTAATGTGGTGGAAGCGGTGACGGCTGACCCATTGCCAATGGTAACGGGCAAGGTGGAGTTACGAAATGTGCAGTTTGGCTACGATATTAATCAGCCCGTCCTGCGGGGGATTGATCTGATGGCCCAGCCGGGGGAGGCGATCGCCCTAGTTGGGGCCTCCGGTGCGGGTAAAACCACGCTAGTGAATTTACTGCCGCGATTTTACGATCCCCAAGGGGGCGAGGTGTTGATTGACGGCATTGATGTCAAAACCGTAAGTCTGCGTAGTTTGCGCCGCCAAATTGGGATTGTGCCCCAAGATACCATTCTCTTTTCCGGCACCATTGCCCAAAATATTGCCTTTGGTCGGCCCAATTTTGACCGTCAAGCGGTGGAAGATGCGGCTAGAATCGCCAATGCCCATGCATTTATCACGGAATTTACCGATGGTTACGAGACCTGGGTGGGGGAACGGGGGGTGAATTTGTCGGGGGGACAGCGGCAGCGGGTGGCGATCGCCCGTGCGGTCCTGCTCAATCCCCGCATTTTGATTTTGGATGAGGCCACCTCCGCCCTAGATTCGGAATCGGAAGCCTTGGTACAAGAGGCATTGGAGCGGCTGATGCAAAATCGTACCGTGTTTATCATTGCCCATCGCTTGGCTACGGTGCGGCGAGCCGATCGGATTGTGGTGCTAGAACAGGGGCAGATTGTGGAAATGGGCAGTCACCAAGAATTATTGGCGAGGGGCGATCGCTATGCCCAATTTTATGCCCAGCAATTCCAGCCATAATTCGGCCTGAAATCTGTGGATATGATGAGCAATGGGGGCGATCGCTCCCTCATCCAGTAGGCTAATGAACGCACGAATCACCGTTGAGGACGCAATGGCAGACATTCATCAAATTCATATCATCGGCGCGGGACCGGGTGCCCCCGATTTGATTACCCTACGGGGCCAGAAATTGTTGGCAGCAGCAGATGTGGTGTTTTATACCGGATCGCTGGTGCCAACCCAGTTGCTAGACCATTGCGCCCCTGGGGTGGAAGCGGTGGATACGCGATCGCACACCCTGGAAACTTGGTTGCCAGTGCTCAGGGATCGGGTGCAGGCTGGAAAACGAGTGGTGCGGCTCCAAGATGGTGATCCCTGCTTGTACGGAGCGCTGCATGAACTCATGGCCTTTTTGCTGGAAAATCATATCGAGTTTGAAATTGTTCCCGGTGTGAGTGCCTTTCAACTGGCGGCGGCTCGGCTGCAAGTGGAACTGACCGTGCCCCAATTAGTGCAGAGCATTATCCTCACGCGGGTGCAAGGGCGCACCGATGTCCCCAATCGGGAAGATTTGGCGGCGTTGGCCAGTCACCAAGCCTCCCTGTGTCTCTACCTCAGTGCCCGTCATGCCCAGGATGCCCAGGATAAATTACTCCAGCATTATCCGATAGATACCCCCATCGCCCTCTGTTATCGCTTGGGCTGGCCGGATGAGGTGGTGCATCTGGGTCAATTGGATCAGATGGCGACCCTGACGCGGGAAACAGGCTTTGATCGCACGGTGATGTATGTGATTAGTCCGGCCCTGAATGCTTTGCGGGAGGCGCGATCGCGTCTCTATAATCCTGACCATGCTCACCTATTTCGGGCAAATGCGCCAAAGACGGCAGTGTAGGGGAAATGGGCGGCATGATTGGCCTAATTGGCGGCACCAGTGAAAGTCGAGCGATCGCCCATCATCTTAGTGCGGCGAACTATCCGTGGGTCGCTACTGTTGCCGCACCCAGGGCCGTGCGCTTGTATGCGGGATTACCGGGACAAGTGCGGGTGGGGCCGCTCAATGCCGCAGCATTCGCCCATTGGTGTCACACTTGCGGCCTTCGTGCCCTGATTGATGCCTCCCATCCCTTCGCCACGGTGATTTCCCAGCAGGCGATCGCCACCGGACTCCCCTACCTCCGCTTTGAACGTCCCTTGACCCCCCTCACCCCCCCCGCCGAATCCTTGCCTGATTTGGATAGCCTATTTCATCCG
>JAYKIC010000517.1:0-7780 GCA_035284985.1 Leptolyngbyaceae cyanobacterium | reverse complement strand
CGTCTCGCATTTGCTGTTCTAGGGTATTAGCCGCTTGCAACAAAGCATCGGCATTTTCACTTTGCAGGATCACGCTTAAGTCTTTACTTCCCCCTCCACCGCCTTGGCTCTGAAAGCTAATCCTTGTCCCTGGAATCATTTGAAAGGCTTGGCGTAACTCTGCCTCAAATTCCTGTTGAGACTGGGTTCGCTCCTGTTTAGGTTGAAGATTAACGTATAGCTTGGCGGTATTAACCGCACTATTACCCTGACCCTGGTCACTGCCCGATCGCCCCACTGTGGTCAAAACCGAGGCGGTAGCAGGGTGTTCCAATAACAAGTTCGTTAAGCGCTGGCTAACGGTTTCAGTCTCAGCCAAGGTAGAACCGGGGGGCAGTTCAACTTGCACCGTGGATAAGCCCGTATCACCGGAACTAAAGAGACCTTTGGGGATGAGGGGGACCAGTTGGAGGGTACTGAAGAAAAAGGCGATCGCCAACAACAACGTAAAAACCCGATGGCTGAGACACCAGTGCAACACCCAACGGTATAGGGGTAGTCTTTGGGTAACGCGGCTATGGCGCAGGGCATGGGCAGGGCGTTGGGACTCAGGATCAACATCATGCCTCGGCTTCAGAAGGTAAGCCCCCATCACATTAGTCATGGTCCGAGCCACTAAGGTCGAAAACATCACCGACACCGACACCACAACGCCAAACGGTTGAAAAAACTGCCCTGGGACACCACCCATGAAGGCCACAGGGATAAATACCGCCACAATCGTCGCCGTGGTGGCGACGACCGCTAGCCCAATTTCGGCTGAAGCCTCAAGCGCTGCCTGTTTGGGGGGTTTCCCCATATCAATGTGACACTGGATGTTTTCAATTTCCACAATGGCATCATCTACCAAAATCCCGACCGCAAGAGCCAGAGCCAACAAAGTGATGCCATTGAGGGTGTAATCAAACCAATACATCACCGCAAAGGTGGGAATGATGGACAGGGGCAGGGTCATGGCGGTAATGAGGGTGGGTCGCCAATCCCGCAAAAAACATCCCACCGTAATCACCGTCAGAATGGCCCCAATGATTAGGGTATCAATGGTAGCTTGGTAGGAATCCCGGACATCATTAGCGCGGGTGACGATCAGTTCCAAAGACACATCTTCCGGTAGAACGGTTTGCTCCAATTGAGCAATTTTAGCGTTAACCCCGGACTCCACCTCCACCACACGACTGCCCGTACTCCGCAATACGGAGAAGGCAACCACGGGTTCATTGTTAAATTGGGCAAGGGTCCGCTGTTCTCCAAAATCATCGATTACCATCCCCAGACTATTAAGGGGGACACTACCGCCTTGGGGCAAAACAATTTCGTACTGGCTCAGAGTATCCACAGTAGCAGCACTCCCCAGGGTACGAATGTTGCTTTCACCGCTACTCAAATCCACCCGCCCCCCTGGTAGGTTGATATTAAAGTTGCGAATTTGGTTATTGACTTCAGTGGCGGTAATGCCTAGGGCGTTGAGGCGTTCAGGGCGAAGGTTGACTCGGATTTCCCGATCGACCCCGCCAATTCGGTCAATTTGAGCCACGCCAGCGACCGATAGGAGTTCTCGGCCAATCACCCGATCCACTAAGTCACTCAGGGCTGCGACGGATTGGGTGGGCGATCGCACCGCATAGGTCACCACTGGCGCACCGGAGAAAGCTAGACGACGAATGATGGGATCATTAATATCTCCCGGTAAATCTTGACGAATTTGATCAATGGCATTGCGAACATCGTTAGTGGCGCGATCGTTATCCGTGCCCAAGTCAAAATCAATCACCGTAGACGAAATACCATCATTGACCGTGGAGGTGATGGTATCCAAATTATCCAAACTAGCAACGGCATCTTCAATAATTTTAGTGACTTGGGATTCTAATTCCGCTGGTCCCGCTCCTTGCCGTGTCACCGTGACACTTACCGAAGCAATATCAATATTGGGGATATCATCAATTTCTAAGCGGGTAAATCCCAACCAACCCGCCAAAGTCAGAATCAGAAATAGAACAATCGTGGGAATAGGATTGCGGATAGACCAAGCAGAAATATTCATGGTTATTCACACTGATGTTTAATTGGCGACAACATTAACCCGATCGCCATCTTTGAGATAGCTGACCCCTTTGACGACGATGCGATCGCCCACCTGTAATCCTTGCCGAATCTCAATCGCGGCAATATCCGCATCAGACTGGGCGGCACCGTCTGGATCAATCAATTCTCCCAGTTCAACCGTCTGGGCCTGGGCCTGGTTATCTGGTCCCAAACGATACACAATTCCTCTTCCATCCGCCTGGGGGAGAACCGCCGCTGCCGGAATCGTCAATCCTTCAGTCACCGCTGTGGTCAGATCAGCTTTCAGAAACATGCCTGGGCGGAGGCGTTCCGCCGCTGGCAACGCAATAGTAACAATGGCTTCACGGGTTTGGGGATCAATCAGGGGGGCAATTTCTTTCACCCGTCCTTGCAGCCGCAAATTGGGATCGGCATCGGAGGAGATGGCGACGAAATCACCAATTTGCACGCCGGGTAACTGGGTTTCGGCAATGTTGAGATCGAGTTCGAGGAGGCGATCGCGAATAATCGTAAACAAAGCCTCCGAACCAGAGGTCACATCCCCCACGCGAGCAAAGCGCTCCGCCACCACTCCCCCAGCGGGAGCCGTGACCACCGTTTGGCCCAATTGGGTACGTAACTGCTGAATGCGAGCCTCCTGACTGCGGACATCGGCCAAGGCACTGCTAATGTTGGCTTCTGCCACCCTCACCTCTTCTACCGCAGTGGCGGCGGTGGTGGCGCGGGTGTCAAATTCTTGTTGGCTCACCGCCCCTTGATCGGTAAGATTTCTGTAACGCTCCAGATTGGCTTCGGCTTCAGCTAATCGGGCTTTGGCTTGAGCCAAGGCCGCCTGCCGCTGGGTCACTTGGGCCTTGCCTGCCTGTAAATCCGCTTCAGCGCCGATGATTTGCGCGTCAAGAACGGACTGATCCAAGGTGGCTAAGGTTTGACCGGGGAGGACGCGATCGCCCTCATCCACCCATACCCGCTGAATCTGCAACCCTGGCGCTTTAGCCAGAATCGGCAACAAATCCGCCGCCACCACTGTCCCTGTTGCCGCCAAGGTGCGAGGAATCTGGCGCTGTTCCACCACCGCCACCGTCACCGCTTGTCCCACTGATGCAGCAGTTGTCACGGACACCGCCTCTGGTGGGGAAGAATCAGGCGCAACCGGAGGCGAGGTAAACCGAGGAATGATGCCAACGCCTAGACCTAAGCCAACGGCTAGCCCCAACCAAAGCCCCTTCTGACCTGAAAAAAGACCATTCGATCCGGCAGATTGAGGGGTTTCAAAGGTGGGGAATTGCTCCTTTTGGGGTGGATGAGATGAAGGGGGCTGAGGGGATGGGACGACTTGCCCATTATTGGGTTGGTGAGAAACCACATCCTGGGTCACGATCGCACTGCCTCCATTAGAAAACGTCCCGTCAAAACTATCTTTAAAAAATGTTAACAGTTTTTCATTTAGCTTGACCACGGAAAATTTCGGATAGGAGCAGCAAAGAAATGAGGTGAGGGAGAGTTAGCGAAGACCTCGGACCATCATGTAAGCCGCTAATCCCAGCAGGAGCATCCGGAACATGACGGTGATGGTGCGATCGCTCAACTTCGGCAGCAACCGCGTGCCAAACTGTGCCCCGACAATCGCCCCTGCCCCCAAACATAGCCCCGGAATCCACAGCACATTTCCAGCCATCGCCTGACCGACTAGGGCCGATGAGCCAATGGCCACGATTGCCCCCAAACTGGTCCGCACAGCCATTTTAATCGGCTCATTCAACACCAACATCTGCAACGGCACCATCACCGCCCCACCCCCAACACCAAATAATCCCGACAAAACTCCGGCGGCAAGACCGATACCTGTGGGGGGAAGGAAGCGATAGGGAGGGGGAGAGGGGGAGAGGGGGGGAGGGGCTAGGGTTTCCTGCTCTTTGGCTTGTTTTTCCTGGGCTTGTTTGAGCGATCGCTTCAGCCCCATCAAGTAAATCGTCACTAGGGCCAAGCCAGCAAATCCGAGGGAGAGGACGTTATCAGGAATGCGATCGCCCAATCGCGCCCCCAATTGGGCTGCCACCAAACCAAAACCTCCCATGGTCGCTGATACACGCCAATTCAGCGACCCCGTTTGCAAATTACGCACACTACCAGAAACAGCACTGAGAAGCACCCCAATTAAACTCGTCGCGGCGGCCTGAAGGGTACTGGTCCCAGCTAGGGTCAAAATGGGCACATTAAGTAACCCGCCACCGATTCCCAGCAGACCAGCTAGGCTGCCTGTGAAAATTCCAAATCCAAATAGTAGAAGCCAACCGATAGGAGTGTCAATCATGGGTAGTGGGTAGTGGGTAGTGAATAGGGGATAGTGAATAGGGGGTAGCGACTAGAAGGGTTGCCATCAAAGCATGATTACCCCCTTGTGACTATACCGACTTGACCCTGAAAACTCAAAACCCCCAAACCCTAAAATCTCCCAACTCCCCTTTTATCGGTACACTAGTAAGGCTCATCACTTGCCCGTAACCCCATGTCTATTCCTACAATCCAGTGGTATCCCGGTCACATCGCCAAAGCAGAGCGTCAGCTTCAAGACCAGCTTAAACGGGTAGATGTGGTGCTAGAAGTGCGCGATGCCCGGATTCCCTTATCCACCCATCACCCCAAGGTATCTCAGTGGATTGGGGACAAGGCTCGAATTTTGGTGATGAATCGGGTGGATATGGTTTCGGCGGAGGCACGGCAACAGTGGCAGGACTGGATTAAGCAACAGGGCGATCGCCCCCATTTTGTCAACGCCAAGCAGGGCAATGGAGTCGGACAACTGGCCCAAGCAGCCAAGGCCGCTGGCAAAGCGATGAACGATCGCCGCCTTCGACGTGGCATGAAACCCCGTCCCGTCCGAGCCGTGGTCATTGGCTTTCCCAATGTGGGAAAATCAGCCCTGATTAATCGACTGCTGAAAAAAAAGGTGGTGGAAAGTGCCCGTCGGCCCGGTGTAACCCGACAATTGCGCTGGGTTCGCATTTCCGACGAGTTGGAATTACTGGATGCACCAGGGGTATTGCCCTCTAAATTAACCAACCAGGAAGCCGCTCTCAAACTCGCCATTTGTGATGACATTGGGGAAGCGGGGTACGACAATCAGCGAGTGGCAGCCGCCTTTATCGACCTCCTACACACCTTGCCAACCTGGACCCCGGTTCCGGTGGCGATCGCCCCTGACCCCACAGACCATCCTCCGGCAAACGAGGCCAGCGATCGGCCCGATTCTCAACCTGTCTCCCAACCTGATTCACTCATCGGCAATTTGACCGACAAATACAAAATTGATCCGTCCGAGTCTACAGGAGAAGGGTATTTGAGTGAGTTGGCCCATTACCACCATCGGGGGGATAAGGAAAAAATGGCGCGGCAAATTTTGAACGATTTTCGCACAGGGGGATTGGGTTTGATTGCCCTAGAATGGCCCCCTATAGCAACCTAGACGGGGAATCCCTCTGGCCTTATGGTGCCGTGACTACTTGGTTACGGCCTGCCACCTTGGCCCGATACAGAGCCGCATCTGCCACCCGCAGCAGCTCTGCCACGGTGCTGCCATGCTGGGGATAGCAAACCACCCCGAATGAAGCGGTAACAGGGGCCAATATTTTACGAGATTGGTGCAGTTGAAGTTGGTTGATCCCGATTCGTAATGCTTCAGCCCGGTCTTGGGCGATCGCCAACGTGGCTTCCGGCAAGACAATCACCATTTCTTCGCCCCCATAGCGGCAAGCAATATCCGATCCCCGAATCTTAGTTTGAATCAAATCACTGACCGCCCGAAGCACCAAATTTCCTGCCTCACGGCCATAAGTATCGTTAAACCGATTGAAATAATCTAAATCCAGCATAACTAGCCCAATGGGATAGGTCCGACGTTGGGCACGGATCATTTCCAGTTGCAACGCTTCCCCTAAATAATGTCGATTGAAGAGATTGGTGAGGGAATCACGGATACTTTGATGGTGGATAGTTTGGCGTAAGCGCAGGTTGGCGATCGCCAACGCCACCTGTTCCGCCACATTTCGCGCCAGTTGTTGTTTACTAGGGGACAAAACATCTGAGGATGGACAGCTAAGGTAGAACAATCCTAACGTCTCCCCCTGAGCCATCATGGGTATACATAGGGTGTCGGTTCGATTATCATCATGGTTCAACACATGTTTACACCGCAAACCGGGGCGATCGCCCGTCACCCAGTGAATTCGTCCTCGCCGCATTCCCCAACAATCATGCATCTCAAAATGTTTTTCTGACAGTAATATTGATCCCCAGTCCGCCATATTCTCAATTTGGTTACGGGCCTCATTCCTAATGAAAATCCCACCCGAACAATGGGGAAATAAGGACTCCGTTAAACTCGTAATCACCCGACAGGCTTCTTCTATCGTTAAACAGGATTGGAGAAAATCACTAATTTCCCCCAGCCGCTGGATCTCGGCATCACGATTTTCAAGCTGCTCTAGCCTTGCATCATGACCAGCCAGCAACTCCTCTTCCACAATTTTGCCCAAATCCCGCAACACCAAGGTATCACCATGACTCAGTATGCGCGGTTTCCGATCAATTAAACACAATGACCCCAAAGAATATCCCCGAACCAACAGGGGAGTGGAAGCATAAAACCGGATCTTCGGATCACCCGTAACCAAGGGATTATCATTAAAACGTGGATCAATGTGAGCATCAGGAACAATCAACGGCTCATCGCTCAAAATAGCATGGCCACAAAATGCAATATCCCGGTGTGTTTCACGCACTGACAAACCCTGGCACGATTTGAACCATTGCCGCTCCGCATCAATCAAACTGACTAGGGCAATGGGAACCCGAAACAGTTGTTTGGCAATGCGGGTTAACCGATCAAATCGTTCTTCTGGGGCCGTATCCAACACATTGAGCGACCGGAGAACTTGCAAGCGCTGCACTTCATTACTGGGCTGATCAGGAATTTTCATGGACTCTCAAGGGATAGGGTTGGGTACTGAGTTGGATGTGGGGAGTGGGGAATGGGGAGTGGGGAGTGGGGAGGTCAAGTGCTGAGATTTATCTTCTTCGTTCTTCGTTCTTCGTTCCTCCTTCCTCGTTCTTCGTTCCTCGTTCCTCGTTCTTTAACTTAAGTAGCCGTTACCACCTGGTTCCGCCCAGCATATTTAGCTTGATAGAGGGCTGCATCAGCAGCCTGAATCAAAGCATTTCCCGCAATGCCATGCTGGGGAAAACAGGATACGCCAAAGGATGCGGTTACAGTCTCTAATCGTTGGTTATTGTGTGTGAGTTGCAAACGGCTGATGGACTGGCGTAAGGTTTCAGCTCGTGTGGCCGTGGCAATTAGGGAAGATTCCGGTAAAACCAGGGTTAATTCTTCGCCACCATAACGGCAAGCAATATCAGACCCTCGGATATTCTCCCGAATGAGGTCACTGATCGTCTGGAGAACCAGATCTCCGGCATCGTGGCCATAGGTGTCGTTGAAGCCCTTGAAATGATCAACATCGATCATGATCACACCGATGGGATGTTGTTTCCGCTGGGCACGAATGAGTTCCTGGGCTAGCGATTCCTCCAGATAACGCCGATTAAAGAGTCCAGTCAGAGGATCACGAATACTTTGATAATGGAGGGTTTCCCGGAGACGCAGGTTGGCGATCGC
>JAYKIC010000516.1:0-5528 GCA_035284985.1 Leptolyngbyaceae cyanobacterium | reverse complement strand
TTTTCCTTGATTAGCGATATACTTCGGTTGGAATACATCAACAGTTGTTTTGGCTGAATTATCCATAGAACATCATGGCCTTTCCACTGCAAGAACGATATGTCAATCTCCTCACCGACTTTGGTTTCAAGCGGGTGTTTGGCAGTATACCCAACAAACAACTGCTGATCGATTTCCTCAACACCATCCTGCCACCCCACCACCATATTCAGGATCTCTCCTACAAAAGCACTGAGAATTTGGGGAATACACCTATTGACCGTAGGGCTATCTTTGATATCTACTGCCAGGGGATCAATGGCGATCGCATCATCGTCGAAATTCAAAAAGCCAAGCAAAACTTTTTCAAAGACCGGAGTGTGTTCTACGCTAGCTTTCCCATTCAAGAGCAAGCCCTCAAAGAGGACTGGAACTTTAAGCTAGCCCCTCTCTATTCCATTGGCATTCTCGACTTCACCTTTGATGACCACAAGCAGGAAGAAATTTATCTCCATACCGTTGAACTAAAAGACCAAGACTGCAACGTCTTTTATGACAAACTCAGGTTTATCTATGTGGAACTCCCCAAATTTACTAAATCCCTCGAACAACTCGCCTCACACCAAGACAAATGGTTGTATCTACTGCGGCATCTGCCCGATTTGAGCGATCGCCCCCAACCCTTCCAAGACCCTGTATTCCTCCAACTATTCGAGATTGCCGAAATTGCCAATTTCTCACCGACCGAACAAGATAGCTACCAGAATAGCCTGAAATATTATCGTGACCTCAACAACGTAATGGACACCGCTAGAGAAGAAGGACGACAAGAAGGGCGTGAAGAAGGCGCACGGGCAACAGCGATCGCCATTGCACAGTCGTTATTGGATATTCTCCCGATCGAAACCATCAGTGAGAGAACCGGGTTGACTATTGAAGAAGTTCAGCAGGTGGCTAAGGATCAGAGATGAAGGACATTGAAAAGGATGAAGATAAAAAAGATGCACAACACGGCTTGTAAAAACTAGAAGAACCCATCCATCCTCAATCTTCGTTCTTCTTCTTCTCTCTTCCTTCTTTTTCACAGACCGTAAAACTCCGTTTCCTGCTGAATTTCAATTGTCATTTGCTGCCGCAATTCCCACGGCAACAGCACCTCCACATGGGGTCGCCATGCCCGAATTCGCTGATGCACATTCGGATCATCCTGCCGATAGACCGCCCGGTAATAGGCATCGTCAGGGGAACGCGATCGCCACAACTCCAACCCATACTTACGTTCCATTCCCATCAACTCTTGTTCAATTAGGGGCGCGATCGCCCCATACTCAATTGGCTCAAACGTTTCATGCCGGAGGCTATTACAGATATATTTTTGGTTCCATCCCTGGTCAAATCGCAGCAGCAGCGTCCGAGCAGGCTGATAGTAATCAAAACCCCATGCCTCAGCCATCCAAGTTTGAATCCTTTCAGCAGAGGGGAGCGTCTGAGTCCGAAACCCCTCATACAAAGACGCTGGTACCAGAGGATCATCCCACCCCAGGGAATCAATAGCCTGAATCCGATCCAATCGATAATTACGCCACCCCAACTCATCACGGCTCTTACCAGGGATTTGGCCGTAACCACACAAATAAGGGCCACGGCGATAGTAGTAGATACACACCGGATAGAGAACAAGCATTGAAGCGTTGGTTGCACCTGCGCTCTGGTAACAAACTGCGAGCGGTGGAATTGGAGATTGCTGCCAGATCGAGCGTAATTGAGCCTGCCATTCATCCACCTGATCAATCCATGGTTGGGCCACCACATAATCGACATGAACAAAAAACCGACGTTCCCCTTGGATGTCATTGGAAAGACTATCCGCGATCGCCGCCAAATCCGGCTGAGTCAGAAACGCTAAATCATGGGTGACTAAATTCGGCGTGGTTATCTCGGTGGATGTAGCAAGAGGACGATTAGGCCACTCCTCCACCCGGTAAAACGCCTTATCTACCCGGCGCAACCAGTGAATCTCCGTCAGTATCTGCAAATCATTTGCCAGTGTCCGCCGCGTCACCCCAAACAACCGTTGGTCATGCAATATCGCTGCAATGTTTTTGGGGAGCGCATGGTGCTGGGACAACTCCTGCTGAAATTGGGCAACGACCTTCGGCACTGACGAGGCATGATCCGGGTTCCCCTGATAGACTTCCCAGTCCGGTTGGGTATCCGTCAGCGATGGCGCAAACAACCACGCTGCCATCGTTTTCGCGCAGGGACAGCAATGAGAATGAAGTGGGGGTTTGGTTTCCCCAGTCGGGTGTCCATCCTGAAAAAAAGCATCCCGCCAATCCGCATAGGTAAACGGCTCCGGCAATGATAGCCGAATTGCGAGGGCACCATAGAGCAAATGCAGCCACACCCACAGCCGCACCGCTTGGGGCAAATGCTGCTGGAGCGATCCACGCACCAACCACTGAAGCAAGGGAATCGTTGGGGCATCCTGCCAAATGGTCTGGTTCATCCTAGACAAATTTACCGTGTCATCAACATTAACCATAGTGTAGAACTGAATCGGATCTAGCCCTACTATGCCTTACTCTGGAAATAACCTCTTCCAACGCAGGGTATATTAAGAGCATCATGATTTACCCCCGCACTATCCACCACCCTGACCCATGTACCTCATTGCCTTATGACTACGATTAACCTGACCGTAACCCCGCATTCTGCAACAGATACTCCACCGTTCCAGTGGCTCCATATTCACATCACAGCCCCAACCGGACTGATCGAGGCCGATGCCCTCAAAGGTCTTACCTTGCCCGATGGCATCAACTGGCGACAAGGCGTAGTCATCGAAGGCAAAGCCCCCATTTGGCTCTATGGCTACCTGGTTCACGAATGTCATCCTGCGGCCTGGGTTGCTTGCTATGATCCCCGACTCGGAGCAGTCGTAGCCGCCACCCACTCAGCCAAGGTGACAGTAGGAACGGTGTTTGATGTCCAATCGCCTTGTGAGAGCGCGTGAATCATGGTCCACCCTTATTTAGCAGAGCCAGTTTCATTACCATTTCCTCTATCTACGGTGGTGATGGCGCAACGCCACTCCGGTAGGGGTATCGCCTTAGACGTGGTTCCCCTCTCAATCGGTGCCCAGCATTATCAATCCTTAGTCATCACTCTCACCCAACCTCGGTTGCTTATCTCACCTCAAGCCCTCGAACCGTTATGCCTTCCGCCTGATTTGGATTTAGACCGAGAAGTCATTCTATTCGGGCAAGCACCCATCTGGCTCTATAGTCGCTTAGTAACCCTGTGCCGAGCCGCTCCCTGGATTGCCTGCTACAACGTACAAATGAAGCAGTGTGTGGTGATTCACAGTCGTGTGAGCGATGTTGCGGTGGGAGATGGGTTCACACCGAACTGGCATCAGACCCCCGCTCCAGCAATCCTAATTGGCGGTCCCCCCGACAGTGGTAAAAGTGTCTTTTCCTATGCCCTACGACAGCGATTGATCGCGCAACACCCGACGCAACAAGTGTTTCTTCATCGAGCCAATTGGGATGGAGAGGGTAATTGGGCCTACGAAACCCAGAATTCCAAACGGGTCGATCAACTCGTGCAGCGTAATGAACGTCGCATTCATGAAGCCGAGGAAACCCAATCCCTGATTCCTGAGTATTTTCGCTATCATGCTCGTGCGGTTGCAAATGTGCGATCGCTCACCGACCTCACCCTAGTCGATGTGGGTGGCTGTCCCCAACCGGAAAAACACCCCCTACTACAGCAATGCACCCACTACATCATCATTAGTCGTTCACCGGACGAGATTGAAACATGGCATCAGTTTTGCCAACCCCACCTCCAACCCATTGTCGTCATCCATAGCGTTTTAGATTCGCACATAGAAATTCTCTCCACCAAGCCAGTTCTGGAAATCGTCGCAGGACCGTGGATAGAAGGGCAGCCTGCGATCGTGCCGGATTGTCTGGTGGAGGCGATCGAGTCTACCCTAGAAATTTTCCCTTGAAACTCTCAAAAGATAGGATTCAAAACAATGCAAACAATTATTATGACCGTAGGGACATCCCTTCGCACCAACTCAGATCGAGAGTTACCCAGTGATCAAAAGCGTCCTTGGGTCAGCAACAAAAACAGATTTGATAATCAGCGTATCTTTAATGACGTTAGTGAGCCATTGGCATGGATGAAAAATGCTGATCCAGAAGACATTAGTGCGGAAACCAACACTCTCTGGCGCTTGGAACCTGATGTTGGCGATCGCATTTTACTCCTCCATTCCGCCACTTTATCGGGCCAAGAATGTGCAGAAGTCTTACAAACCTATTTTCAAACTGAATTAGGACAACAGTATGTCAGCCTCGAATCAATTCCCGATATTAACTATGAGTTAGAAGGATATGCGTTCCCTCTGGAGCAAATGGCTCAGCTTCTACGAGAACGGATTCAACAGGCTCAGCTTCATGGCTCGGTTACTCTAGCGGCGACAGGTGGCTTTAAAGCGCAAACAATGGTCATGGGCTTGATTGGCAACGCTCTCCAAATACCCGTTTGTTACGTCCATGAAGCGTATAAAGCTTTGATTTATCTACCGTTTATCAATACGGCTGGGCAAGTCGAACCCCAACAATCATCAGCAAATCTTCCTGAATCCGGGCGATCGCGTGAGGAGGTTATTCAAGTTCAGGCTGAAAAGCAAGGCCATCACCGTCCCAAGAGTTGGAAAAAGGTTGAGAAAATTCTTAAGGACTTACCTTGGGTGGATCTAGTTCGGTTTGATGAACAGGCTTTTTCTGCTCCCAAAAACGGACCAAAAGGAGCACCACGAGATTTGGATGATGGTCGTAAAATAATTTGGCTACATCTTTATGAGAGTGAAGAAAAACGGATGGCAGTTTCAATTGAGACAACTGGATACACTCCAGAACATTTGAAAGCGGCAATGGAAGAACTACGGCAACGCATTGGCCGTATTTTCTAATAAGTGATGTTTTGAATCAGCGACAACAGGTGCTCGAAACAGGTGCATGAACCACCTAGCCCCAAGATTCAACATCCTGGATTCCTTAGCGGAAAAACTTCAGTGATCTGTAGCAACAAACAAGCTCAAATAAGATATTCTGTCGGTCTATCATTTAAATCTCTCAAGTTGCTATTTTAGAAGCGTTTAAGGATCTGCCTGCTGGTGCCGTAGTGCTGGACAACGGCACCAGTAGGCTCTCTGCCTTGCCTTATTCACACTTGCTGTAACCGCTGGCAATCATGGCTTTTTAGCCATTGGCGATTGGATCAAAACCTACCATGATGAACTCATCGAGTTGTTCAATCCTCCGAAAAACCGATTACCCTCCTACAGCACAATCCGGCGGATTCTTCTGAATACGGACTATCAGACCGATTCAGCCTGTCTAGCAGGGTTTTGTGAGATTCAACCGCTACCCGGAGACACGATTGCGGCTGATTGACTGACAAAACTTTGCCCCTCTTCCCTAAATCCCTTCTCCCAAAAGGGGAGAAGGGACTTCAAACCAGGTTCTTGG
>JAYKIC010000515.1:0-5902 GCA_035284985.1 Leptolyngbyaceae cyanobacterium | reverse complement strand
CCAAACTATTCCATTTTCTAGGTTCTGACTCCCTCAGGACTACACTCTCGTGTCGCTCCCCCTCAGGCGCTTTACCAATATATCTACTCCGCTCTACCTTGTCAATCCCCTCAAACAAAAATGTTTTTGATTAGCGTAAACCCATGACTAGCAATCAATTCAGGTCTTAATTCTATGCTTGGGAAAGGTCTTCTCCTAGGGTTTTAGAACGTTAGGAATCTGAAGCTGATGCCTTTAACATTATCGAACTGCACTAAGTGGAGTCTAATTTTTACGACCGTACCATTTTGCTAAGGTTCTGGGGGGGACTCCTAAGGTATAGCTCAAGATGATGATCTGGTTAAGGAGAGTTGTTTGCCATATACCTAGGCTTTGCCAGCGGCGGGCCGATGTCGTGACAGGGGCGGGGGCGATCGCCACTTTCCCCTGTTTTTTAAGCCGACTGATCAGTTCATAATCTTCCATGATTGGAATTCTGGGAAAACCTCCCACGGCTTTAAAGGTTGAGGTACGGAGGAATATAGCCTGGTCGCCATAGGGCATTTGCAGGAGGCGCGATCGCCATTTAATTCCCCATTCAATCCAGCGCAATCGGGGATCAGGATTTTGGACAGAGAGTTCAAAGGCTCCGGCAATGTTTTGGGGTTGCTGGAGAATGGCTTGAATGTGGTCAATAAAGTTTAGCGGCAATTGAGTATCAGCATGAAGGAAGAGTAGATATTCTCCGGTGGCGATCGCGGCTCCCGTATTCATCTGGTTTGCCCGCCCAATGGTACTGGATACAGCTCTTACCCTGGCTCCCATGGTTTTGATGACCTCAGTCATTGTATCGTCTGTACTACCACCATCCACTACAATGACATCGATATTGGCATCAACGGTAACCTTTGCAAGGGTCTGCAACGTGTTAGTAATATGGTCAGCTTCATTAAAGGTGGGGATCACAATCGACAGTTGTCCCGGCGTTTGATTCGCTGTCTGGGGTAACAGTTGTTGCCAGATCACCAGATCCTCAGGGCGATCGATATCAGGCAAAGTAGGAAGATGGGCGATCGCCAAACTCAACTTTTGTGCAGTTGATAGAGTAGCCTGCCTAACTGTTTCGGTACCCCATGGAATCGCCTCGAACAACTGAGGGATCACCCGACGTAACCCAATCAGATAATAGCCACCATCATCAGCCGGACCAATGACCAAATCATGCTTGTTCAACTTACGATAGGCACTGACCAAAATTTCTACGGTGATGCTGGGGCAATCAATACCAATTGCTAATGCCGCAACAGCACCCTGCTCAAAAGCAGATTTAAATGCGGCTAGTAATCGTTGACCCAAGTCACCATCTCCTTGGTCGGAATAAAACCATTCATCCCCCAGCCATGCTTGCATTTGGTTGACATTGCCACCAGTAAATCGAATATCAACCTGCAAGGGATAGGGCTGGGATTGATAATAACGATTCAGATCTGTGGCGGTTTGCATCGCCCATTCCGTCATGGAACGCTGCACATCGGCTGCGCCCTCTGGTCCCAGGGCTGGCATCAATCGGGTCTTGGTGGTTCCAGGCTGGGGATAACGGGTAAATACAATTAGGCGGTAATGGGGAGTCCGGCCATCGGAGGGTGTCCCTAGTGCAAATAAGTCAGACAAAATATCTTCAGGGCAGGAAAAGCCGATATAAAACTACTTTTTTATCCTAAGTTGGGCCAAGAACCAGAGTATGAGTTAAACCTAAAACCTCAATGATGGTAGGCATCGCCATGAAATATTAAAGAGATATTAAGGAGATATTATCAGGTGTCCCAGACTACAATCCATACCCTACCGCGCTGGTAAATTCTTTTCACTACCAAAAATTTTGGTTATCCAATTGGTGTGAGGGTTGTTAATGCTATCAAATGTTGTGTCTTATGGACTACGTTTACGGGACGTTCTGTTTTTTCCCGCAGCGTTTTTGGGTTATCTAATAATGGTACCCAGTGTTTTGGCTTCCGAAGTTGTAGAATTTTCTCCGGTTGAAGCTGAAGCGAGTACATTGGATATGCTGGCTGAAGTTCCAGTATTGGAGTCAACATCGACTCAGCGTAATTTTCAAAATGCTGGCATGTCCCGATTGACTGGGATTAGTGACTTGGAACAAGCAGCCGCTGTTCCAGCCTCCCAGGGAATGTCCCAAGTTACCTCTGTGTCCCAGTTATCGGATGTGGAGCCGACGGATTGGGCATTCCAGGCGTTACAGTCCTTGGTGGAGCGCTATGGTTGTATCGCGGGTTATCCCGATGGAACCTATCGGGGCGATCGCGCCATGACTCGATATGAATTTGCCGCAGGTCTCAATGCTTGCTTAGACCGAATAAATGAGCTAATTGCCGCAGGGTTGGCCGATAAAGTGAGCCGGGAAGACTTGGCTGTGCTTCAGCGGTTGCAGGAAGAATTTGCAGCGGAGTTAGCCACGCTTCGGGGCCGAGTTGATGCGCTAGAAGCACGGGTAGGGGAATTGGAGGCCAATCAATTTTCTACCACTACTCGACTGAGCGCCGTTAGCACTTGGCATATCACAGACTTAGGGTTTGATGGTGATTTATTACGGGAAACCGGGGCACGGGATGCCAATGGTGATCCCGTCGTAGAAGCCGTAGACGAAGATACCACGACCAAATTTGGTTATCTCACCTGGATCAATCTCAACAGTTCCTTCACGGGTCGGGATAACTTAAATATCCAGTTGGATGTCAGCAACAGCGGCTCCCCGGCTAATGCCCTGGCCTCTGCGGGATTATTCAACACTTGGGGCGTTCCCTTTACCGAACAAAGCAGCGGCGGCAGTGTTCGGTTGCGGGAATTGCATTACTCATTCCCTGCATTTAATGATGCAGTAGAGTTCGTAGTAGGCCCACGCATTAATGTCTATCGCTTTTTTGATACCAACCCCTACACTTTCATTCTGGGAGGGATTGATAGTTTTAACAGCAGCGGTAGTACACAGTTCAACAGTTTGGACCGGGGGGCTGGGGCGATCGCCATTGTTCCCATTGGGGATGATTTTGACATTCGGGTGGGTTATCTAGGCGAAGCCAACGAATTCCTGCCAACAAACTCCGCCAGCGACCCAAGCCGGGGACTATTTGAAGGCACGAACACATTAACCGCTCAGCTATCCTTCAAACCTAGCAGTGATTTTGGTCTATCGTTTCTTTACAACCGCACCAACAGCACCCCCACCGGCGGCAATGGCGTGATCGGCGGGGCCACTGGTGAACCCATTGGCGGCTTGCTCGATGATGGCGAAAGTGGGAGCGGCATTGGGACAGGAGCCGCCAACACCTATCTCGCCAACTTGAGTTGGGAAGTCTTCGATGGGGTTGGCATCTTTGCCCGGTATAGCTATGGCGATTATGCCCTGTGGCGACCGGATGATGGAGGCCGCATTGGTGATGTCGTCGCCCAGTCCTTCCAAGCAGGCTTGGCCTTCCCAGACCTAGGTAAAGAGGGAGCCTTAGCAGCGGTATCCTACTTGATCCCCTATAGCTACTTAGACGGGCGCGAGTTTGTTCTATCAGGTGCAGGAGATGGAGGGGTTCAGTGGGAAATTGAAGCGGCCTATTACTATCCCCTGACCAACAATATTGCGCTTTCGCCCCGCCTTTACGTGATCAACAATCCCAATAATTTCAGTGATAACCCCACTGTATTTGTTGGTAATTTGCGGACCCAGTTTCGGTTCTAAGTTGAGTCACTAAAGCAACTGGATACCAATTTTGCAGGGATGCTCCCATAACATTTCTCAAAATTGTGGCTACAAATGTTCTGTGGAGTGTGACCTCTGGCGCACTCCACATTTATCTTCTTTGAGGGATTTTATATTAGACCTGTCCGAAAATTGGGGTGGAGTACCCGCTGCGCGGGTACTCCACCCCAATTTTCGGACGACTCTATTAAAGCCCAAGTTCAATATAGCGTCATCGGTTTAGTGGTGGGCTATGTTGTGGCCATTCCCATGGGCCTAGTGGATCTCAGTTTGCTGGGTGGCCTACCACTGATCAATATGCCCATCCCCTTCCGCTATGGGTTTGGCTTTAATTTTGCCGCCTTCATTCCCTTTGCCTTTCTTTATGTAGTGACGACGATTGAATCCACTGGGGATCTAACAGCAACGTCCTTGTTGACGGAAGAACCGATTCGGGGCGATCGCTACTTTGAACGCATTCGGGGCAGTATTTTAGGGGACGGTCTTAACTCCTTTATTGCCGCTGTCTTTAACACCTTCCCCAACACTACCTTTAGCCAGAACAATGGCGTGATTCAACTCACAGGCATTGCCAGTCGCTATGTAGGTTACTTTATTGCAGGCATCTTCCTCCTGTTAGGACTCTTCCCCATCGTTGGCGGCATTTTCCAGTCTATTCCCCAACCCGTTTTGGGGGGAGCCACCATCCTCATGTTTGGCACAGTGGCCGTAGCCAGAATTAAAATTCTCTCCTGCGTTAACCTAACTAAACGTAACTCCATCATCCTGGCCGTGTCTCTAGGATTGGGACTAGGGGTATCAGTTGCCCCGGATATCCTAGATCAGATGCCCAGCTTGGTGAAAAATATTTTCTCCTCCGGGATCTCGACCGGGGGATTGTGCGCCCTGGCGCTGAATATGCTGCTGCCAGGACCAAGGGACTAACGGATACGAAAAGACAGGGGCTAGTTCGCTCAATCTAGCGGTCGTTTTAGCGGACTAGCCCCCACCTCGTTCTGGGAGAACAATCAGGCAACAAAAAAGGAAGCGCAGACTACGCCCTACCTCAACTACCCTTTTCCTGAGGTGGGATAACGTGGTGTCTTGCACTTCCTGTTATGGGTTTGTGGTGGGGATATCCCCACGCTGTTATCTGCTAGAACAATTGGCAGAACAATTAGCGAAACCAGTTAGTCTTGCGGTCAAAATCTAACCCAACCAATCTTGGGGCTTAAGATAGGTGTCATACAATTCAGCTTCCGGGGTTCCAGGCTCTGGGGTATAGCCATATTCCCATCGAGTCAAAGGTGGCAAGGACATTAAAATCGACTCGGTACGACCGTTGGTTTGTAAGCCAAATACCGTGCCGCGATCGTAAACCAGGTTGAATTCCACATAGCGGCCTCGACGATACAATTGGAAATTGCGCTGGCGATCGCCATACTCCCGATCCTTATGCTTCTTAGCAATGGGCACATAGGCAGGCAAGAAAGAGTGACCACAGGCTTGGGCAAAGGCAAACATTTCCTCCCACGTCAGGCTAACGGGACCGACCGCCTGCCCATAGCGGGCGGCTTCCCCTTGCATCTCTGAGCCAGCATAGAGCTTGCCCCGATAGTCCAAATAATCAAAGAAAATACCCCCCACCCCTCTGGTTTCCTGACGATGCTTCAGGTAAAAGTACTCATCACACCAGCGCTTGAATGCCGGATAAAACTGGGGATGATGGGCATCGCAAGCCTCTTTAATCGTTTGATGAAAATGGATAACATCCTCTTTGAAGGGATAGTAGGGGGTTAAATCCACGCCACCTCCAAACCACCACACGGGACCAGCCTCAAAATAACGGTAGTTGAGATGCACGGTGGGAATATAAGGATTACGGGGATGCAGCACCATGGATGTGCCTGTAGCATAGAAACCATGCCCCGCCGCTTCAGGACGTTGGGACAAAATGGCAGGGGGAAGAGTATCTCCCCACACTTCCGAAAAATTGACCCCGCCCTGTTCAAATACACCACCATCGCGGATCACCCGTGTCCGCCCACCACCACCATCTTGCCGTTCCCAGTTATCTTCTTGGAATTTGGCCTCACCATCGAGTTCTTCTAATCCGTCACAAATACTATCTTGGAGGCCCTGAACAAATTGCTTGAACCGCTGACGAGAATCGGC
>JAYKIC010000514.1:0-7282 GCA_035284985.1 Leptolyngbyaceae cyanobacterium | reverse complement strand
GAATAATACCTTTGCCCTGCTGAATTCGTACTCGAATGGGGTCAAAGCAATCATATTCAGGTTCTTCTTGGACAGTTAACACATAGTGTTTTCCTAAAACAAAGCTTACTTGTTCACTAATAAAGCTCTCAGAAGCAGGAATCCAGGTGACCATATGAGTAATGATTACGAGCTGACCATCATAATTTTCAATTTTGGGTCGTTGAGGAACGTTGACAATATCTTCTAGGATTAAAGGATGTAGATGGAAGACATCTCCCATCTGTTCAAGTATACTCACATTGCCTAATCCTTGAACATCCAACCAAGAAATAGATTCACTGTCCAAATGAGGAGCACAGTCCTCAATTGTATTCAATGGTATTTGCATGGCCGTTTTTTCGCTGTAATCAATGAGCAAGAGTTTTGATGTCATCTTCTTGCTAGAAACATTTAGCGTCCCAGGAACCGTTCCAGGTAGATCATAAAAGTAATCAACTTTGGGACTAACTGCGTTAATATTTGCTGGATTTCTCATAAGATGAAGCAAGAAGTAATTGTAAATTTATTCAGTGAGGCTTGTATCTTAAGACGGAATTCTGGAGTACTTATTACTCTAAAATTCTATTAAATTTTATCGAATTAAGGGATAAAATTTCAACGGAAATAGTTGTGGAGTAAATCAGGCGATCGCCACATTAAGTACACAATTGATCCAAACAATACTGTATTAAGTCCAACCAAACCATAGCCAATAAACATTAGTAATCCATCCGTTTCTAGAGTGGCGATCGCCAAAATTAAAATCCCAACAGTGGGAATAGGATTGGTAAACGGAATCGGTGTCATCAGTAACACCGTCAACCAGGCAATGCAAACTCCGTTAATTTGCCAAACATGAGTACTTTGGGCAAATCGTGACCAGCGCGGTTTGGCAATTTTTTCCAATAAACCCGTGACTCGACTTAGATTCTTCAAAAGCTGCAAAACAAATACCTTGGGGAATTGAAACCTAGCCACTCGATGAGGCAACCAGGGAACTTTTCGCCCGATCGCCATTTGTATTGCCAGTAAGAGGCAGGCTGACCCCAGAATAGTCGTAAACCCTGGAGGCATGGGAAACAAAAATGGCAATACTAACAAACCAATCACCAGACAAAATCCTCGTTCTGCTGTTTCAGCCAGGATGTCCGCCAAGGTGAGAGGATGCTCGGCTAGCTTTTCAAGTAACGCTGTCAAATCACGGGAAAATCGAAGGTGCATCAACTCAACACTCCTATAAGCCAAAGAAAGCAATAACCAACGGTGGTGTAACCACAACCATCAACATATTGAGCGGAGTCCCTACTTTGAGAAAGTCGGTAAAGCGATAGCCCCCTGGTCCGTACACCATCGTGTTCGTTTGATAGCCAATCGGGGTCATAAAGCTATTGGATGCAGCAAAGGTTACAGTAAACATGAAGGCATAAGGATTGAGATTCAGGGATTCTGCGACCTTAACTGCGATCGGCAGGAGCAAGACCACAGAAGCGTTATTTGATAAGATTTCGGTAATCAGAGAAGTTACGAGGAAAAAGATTGTCAGTAACCAATATCCCGATAAATTACCGCCAAGGAAAACTAGGCCATCTGCAAGCCATTGGGTTGCCCCTGACTTTTCCATGGCGATGCCGAGAGGAATCAGGCCAGCCAACAGAAAGATAATATCCCACCGCACGGCAGTGTACAGTTCACCGGGCTTGAGGCATCCGGTCAGCAGCATGAGAACCACGCCAATCCAAGCGCTAATTAGAATGGGAAGCCAGTCAAAGGCGGCTAGGACAATCACGGCAACGAGAATGGCGATTGCGATCGCCGCCTTATCTCGCCGCAGCATTTCTAAGTCCCGTTGTGCTGTGACCACTAATCCGGGATGGGTTTGGAAACCCACCAGACTTTGTTTTGGACCTTGAACCAACAACACATCACCAAACCGCAGCGACACTTTACCAAGGCGATCGCGGACGACATCTTGTCCTTGCTGAATAGCCAGTACTGTTGCATTGTAGCGTTGCCGAAAGCGACTTTCCTTTAGCGTTGATCCCACAATTTCAGCATTCGGTAAAAGCATTACCTCTGCGATTCCTTCCTCTTGGGAAGTCAGGGATTCATTGACGGATTCATTGGGAGATAGGCGGCCAAACTCCACATCCGGCAATATTTCAATGCCCCTTTCTTCCTTAATTCGCAGCAAGCATTCAGGGCGCGATCGCACAATCAGAATATCCCCTGCCTGTAACGTCTTATCTGCAATCGGCTGGGAAAAATGGGTCTCGTTGCGAACCAGTTCCAACACGTCCATGTCAAACTTGCGCTGAAGCTGACTAGATTGAAGAGATTGGCCGACCAAGCTTGAACCGGGAGGAATTACAATTTCGCTAATGTAGTTGCCCAATCCATAGCGTTGAAGGGCAGAAGTATCATCGGCTGGTGCGCGATTGGGGAGCCACCGAGGTGCAACAAAGGCTAGATACAGTAAGCCAATGAAGCACGTAACTACTCCCAGGGCTGTAAATTGGAACAGGCTGAAGGGTTCATAGCCCAGTTGCTCCGACAATCCACTGGCGAGAACGTTGGTGGAGGTACCGATCACTGTAATCATTCCTCCAAGTATGGTGACATAGGACAGCGGCATCAATAGCTTGGACGGAGAAATTTTTTGCTTGCGGCACCAGTCTTCCACAATGGGTAAAAATACAGCAACCACAGCCGTATTGTTAATAAATGCTGAAATGGGAGCCACAAGCGCCCCCATCACCATAATTTGCTGCGGGATGCGAGTACCGCCCCATGTCAGCAACTTGTCGCTGATGGTCTGAACGGCACCCGTGCGAGCAATCCCTGCACTGAGGATAAACATTGCCAGCACAGTAATCGTGGCCGAATTACTAAAACCTGAAATCCCTTCTTCAGGGCTAACGATTCCCGTGGTCATTAATACGACCATGACGACGATGGCGGTCACATCTGCCGGGAACCATTCGCCCACGAAGCAAATCAGCGCCAGAACCACAATGGACAACGTTAGTAAGATGGTCATGGGGTGGTCTCCTGAGGATTATCAACGACTGGACTATCAGATGACTGGGTAGGAGGCTGGGCCGTTGAAGGTTGAGACGTTGGCGGTTTTGCTTCGTTCTCCATCCAGAGCAGACCCATGGTTAATGCAGTGGCACTGGCGATCGCCAGCGAGATGAAGAACGGCCAGGGACTTTTGATCCATTGAATCATGGGATCGATCATTGGTTTCATTGGGCTATATCCTTACCTAATTCATGTAGCGTGGATACAAACAACAGATGTCACTATTAATCAGCACAGGAGAACAACACCATCGAGCAGCCCAGTCCTTGAATAATGGTAGTGGCCCAATCGCTGGTAATTAATCCCTTGGCAGGATGTACATCCGTGGCGTGCAATAGCACTAAGTCAACGTGCTGAGCGGTTCGCAAAATAGCGGTGGGAATATCTGAGGTGGCGATCGCCTTCACCCTTACTTGGGGTGGAGCATGAACGGTTTCAGACATGGCATGAATGGGTGGAAAAACTGTCTGAGTGATCTGTTGTCGCACCTCGTCCTGTCTATCCTCTGGTACGGATGGATCAGTAAGGTACAACACCGTCACAACACCATGGTTGGCAGCGGCAAGGGATTGGGCAAAAGCAATCAGATTAAAGGTGTGCGGTAAAATATCCCAAACAGGTACTAGAATACGTGTCAATGAACTGGGAGAAGCCAGTAACCGCGTCACTGCTACGGAACATGGGCTAGCGAGAAAAACCTGGTGAATCACATTGCCGAGCAAACGAGCTTGCAGTGTGGTGATATCGCCGTAACCCATCAGCACTAAGTCCGCATCTTGTTCCCGTGCCACATAGCTAATACCAAGGGCTACATCCCGATCAATCCGTAGAATTGGATGAGCCTTTACCCCCTGAGTAATGCTGCTTTCAACGGCGTGTTCTAGTACGGAACGAGTGCGCTGAAGCACGGCTGAAAACTCTGGATCATTCAAGGCAGAACTGGGATGGGCGATCGCCAACGGCACGACTCGACCCTGGCGATCTTGCACAAGCATCGCCGCCATTTCGATCAGATGTGTTTCCGTGGCCGGGTTATACACAGGCACAACCACCGTCATGGTATTAGTCGCAGAAGAACGGGAACAATAGTCTGAAGGAGTATTTTCTGCTGACGTAGCTTCGGTCTCACGCTCTGGTAGTGGCAACTGACTAGCAAACCGCTGAGTCAGCACAGGCCCAAGCACCGATGTTACCAGCATAAGTACAATAACGCTGTTGAAAATAGCTTCCGTTAATAGCCCCACCTGAAACCCCACCAGAGTTGCGGCCAAAGTTGCTGCAACTTGGGGCAGAGACAACGACCCCATAGTCATTGCTTCAATCCAGCTATAGCGATATATTCCCTTAACGATAAAAGCTGCGAGAAACTTACTGCTGATTAGTCCACCAACCACCGCTGTCACCAGCAGAAAATCATTAGCCAACGTTTGAATAAAGACTGGAATATCAATCAGCAACCCCATTGCCACAAAAAAGAACGGGATAAAAAGCACCCCTCCCACAAACTCGACCTTTTCTTTAACCGCCCCTCGTGCCAGCACATCATTTACGGCTAACCCAGTCAGAAACGCCCCGACAATGTTTTCAATATGAATAACCTGCGCCCCCACCGATGCAAGGAACAAAGCCAACAAGATAAAGAGAAACTGATTCCCTTCTTCATTTCCAGTACGTCGAAAGTATTCCTTCCCCAGCCAATCCAGCCCAAATAGAACCGCCGCTGCATAGATCGCCAGGGAACCCAATTGGATCGGGAGGCTAAACCAGGAAAACTCGCCCTGATGAATTGAAACGCACACGGCCAGCACCAGCAGCGCCCCAATATCAGTAAAAATGGTTGCGCCGACCGTTACGGTGATTGCCTCATTTCGCACCACTCCCAGCCGTTGGACCAGGGGATATGCTAGTAAGGTATGGGAGGCAAACAGAGAACCAATCAAGATCGAGGCATTCCAGCCAAAGCCAAATACCAGCCCTAGCAAGGTTCCGGTAATGAGAGGGGTGAGAAAGGTGGCCAGACCAAAGCTCAGAGAACGATTTCGAGTGCGCCGAAATGCCCGCATGTCGATTTCCAGACCCGCGACAAACATCAGATAAATTTTGCCGATGTCGGAGAGGAGTTTAATCGTCTCACTATCGGGGTCAAGCAGTTTGAGTCCATACGGTCCTAGTGCTACACCTGCCAGTAGCAAGCCCACTAGACCTGGAAGTTTCAGCCGTTCAATCAGGGGCGGAACGGTGACGCTGGCAAATAGCAAAATCGTAAATGAGGCGATCGGGTTGGCTGCAACCCAGGCAGGAAAGTGTTCCATAAGGATCATGCATCCGAGTGGAGAGATAGAGTCCGACGAGACATTAAAAGACGAATCACGAATTTTTCAGCTTCAATCCAGACAAACATCAAAGCGCTAAATCCAAGGCAGATCAGCAGTTCAACCAGACTAAGCGGGTGCAGGCCAAAGAAATTCCGCAACATGGGGACATAAACCAACAACAACTGTAATCCAGTTGTCAGCAACACGGAACCGAGGACGTATGGATTCGAGAATGGATTGAGTTGGTAGGTCATTTGAGTATCCGATCGCACCGCCATCGCGTGCCCCATCTGCGCCAGACATAGGGTGGTGAACACTAACGTTTTCCAAGTATCTGGATCACCGCCATAGCCAGCCGAGTGGGTGTGATCATAAGCCCAGGCCATCAGGGCAATGGTGAGAATTGACAACACCAAGCCCACGCGAATCATGTACGATCCCATGCCTCGCGCAAAGATGCTCTCACGGGGATCGTAAGGAGGACGTTGCATGACATCGGGTTCAGCAGGTTCCATGGCCAGAGCCAGAGCAGGCAGACCATCCGTAACCAGATTCATCCAAAGAATTTGTAGGGGAGAGAGGGGTACTCCGCCCAAACCCATCAAAGGTGCAGCGGCAATAGTTAAGACTTCACCGATATTGCTGCCCAGGATGTATTTAATGAACCGCCGAATGTTGTCATACACAACCCGCCCTTCTTCAGTAGCGGCAACAATGGTTGCAAAGTTGTCGTCGAGCAGCACCATGTCGCTGGCTTCTTTGCTGACATCCGTGCCTGTGATGCCCATGGCGATGCCGATGTCTGCTTGTTTCAGGGCAGGTGCGTCATTCACCCCATCTCCTGTCATGGCAACAAATTCACCGCGCCGCTGGAGTGCCTGGACAATCCGCAGCTTATGTTCCGGGGCAACTCTGGCATAAACGCTCACATGGGAGACTTTTTCTTCTAGATCTGCTGGACTCAGACGTTCCAAATCCGGCCCGGTCAAGAACAGATCGTCTGAGGTGGCAATACCAAGATGCTGGGCGATCGCCCGTGCCGTGAGGGGATGATCGCCTGTAATCATCACCGGACGAATCCCCGCTTGCCGACATTCTGCCACTGCTGCCTTCACTTCAGAGCGAGGCGCGTCCAGCATCCCCACCAATCCAAGCCAAATCAGGTTTTGTTCTATGCTTTCGAGATGGTTCTCATCCGGTTGGGTTGCTAGCGATCGCATGGCTAAACCCAACACTCGCAGGCCATGCAGGGCCATATCGTCATTTTGTTGAAGGATGCGATCGCGCTGTTCGAGTGTCAAAGATTCACAGGCATCGTCAATCTGGATGTGGGTGCAGCGGTCGAGAACGAGTTCGGGAGAACCTTTGGTGAAGAGGAGATAGGGAGTGGAGGAGTGCGGGAGTGGGGGAGTAAAGGAGGAGGAGAGTGGGGACGGTGGGGTAGCGCAGAGGACGCTCATGCGTTTGCGCTCGGATGAGAAGGGAATCTCAGCAATCCGGGAATAGGATTCGGTGAGCATGGCCTTATCGAGACCGCCTTTGCCTGCCAGGGTCAGCAATGCACCTTCGGTGGGGTCGCCCAGAATGGTCCACAAACTGCCTTCATGGTTGAGGGTGGCATCATTACATACGGTACAGGCCAGAAGCAGACTCATCAGAGTGGGATGGGATTGGGGAGAGGTGGATTCGCCTGTGACAAGGAACTCACCCATCGGACTGTAGCCCTCTCCCGTTACCTGAAATGAAGCCTTCCCCGTGTGAACGTCCTGGACCACCATTTTGTTTTGGGTAAGGGTGCCTGTTTTGTCAGAGCAGATGATTGTTACTGATCCCAGGGTTTCCACCGCAGGAAGTTTGCGAATCAA
>JAYKIC010000513.1:0-15974 GCA_035284985.1 Leptolyngbyaceae cyanobacterium | reverse complement strand
CCCGCTGCGCGGGTACTCCACCCCAATTTTCGGACAGGTCTACTGGAGACATTGGCTTTGCCTGTGCATAGCATGTAGCACCATCTGGATTACCTAGGGGCATGGCCTGATGACAGTGGCTACACCTCCAGTAGAGTTTCCCAGCAAAGACATGGCGCAGTAGAATATTTGAACAGCACAAGCACGTATGCCGACTGACCATGGATTGGTCAACCCAAGACAGGGGAAGCTGTTGGTTTAAACGAGGACGCTGACCTAACAGTTGCAGAGAGTTCATGGAGAATGAATTCATTAAAAACACCAAGTATTAAACGCAAAAAATAAGGCAGGTCTATCCAGAGGTTGAGCCTCAAATATAGTAAGCATTTGAGTAAATTTAAAGGCAAAATTAACCCCCTGTGCCTCCATGCAGCGGGGGCACAGGGGGTTAATTTTAACGGTGCAAGACAACTGACTTTGGAGCTATAACCTAGAAAATCGTCAGTCAGATTTCTGATCTTTTAACACGCCTTATCTATCAACAAACTCATGGGCCACTTCTCGTAAGCTATCCGGATCGACGTAGTGACAGGTGGTGCTGTCTTGGCAAATTAACGCCCAGCCCGACTGATCAACTTCAATCAACGTATAGGCCGTATCTCGGATAAAACAGCCTCGGTGGTTGCGAGTCCCTGCTTCCACTTCAAGATTGTAAGCATTTTTTGTAATCATTGGATTTTTCCTGTACTAAAGGGATGAAGCGCTTCACTCAATGAACATTCAACTCACACTGAACCATCGCCATAAAAGCAATTTATGAATCTTTCTTGCTTAAATTAATCTTATCTTTAAAATCATGAATATCTTGTTAAGTTCCATAAAGTTATGAGAACTAACGTTTTGGGGCAATGCTCACCATTTGGATTGAAAGGTGTTAAGGTATGGACAAAGGTTGAAATCTCGTGGCAAGTTTTTCCTAATTTTGGCCAGTGTTCCAGGATAATTGTTTCGAGTAAAATGATGGGTCGAAATGATGGGTCGTTTCACTGCTCACCCTTTTAGCGAATGACATCTTCATATTCTGTGTGAGTGAATGCTTCTCACCATTTGGCATTGCATAAACATGGGATGAATTTCATACTATAATTACAAACCTTTGTTGGCTCTAAAAAAACAAAATCTGGGTCTGGATAGCTATTAACCACTTCAAGCCCGGTATCCTAGCCTGGGTTGTTGGCGACCATAGTGCTGAGACGTTTGCGGCGCTGTGGTCAAGGGTCAGTCTCTGGCAATGCTTCTTTTATGGGAGGGATGGATACAAAGTCTACCCCCAGTACATTCCGGATGGAGATCAAATCGTCAGCAAGACCTACATGACTCGATTGGAAGGGGAGAACACCCGATTGAGGCACTACTTGGCCCGATTGCATCGCAAGACCTTATGTTATTCGAAGTCACTAGATAGGTTGAAACATGCGATTCGATTGTTAATCCACTATCTCAAGTTTGGCGATGTTCCTGTGCCAGCTAGATTCATCCCTTAATTCAGCAACGCCGAAATGGAGGGCGATCGCCAGACAAGAGACAAGTAGACATCTGAAACAGGGCAGAGTTAGGAACTCTGCTGAAGGCGATCAGAACTCACGGTGAACGTTAGGAGGCGATCGCTAAGCCATGAAATAAAGCTGAATGAATCAAGCAAGGTAGCGTAATGGACATCGACACTGACTTACTTCAGATTTATGCGGCTTTTACTACAAATTCTTTTTTTATTTTAAGATTTTTTGTTATGAGTCAAAATCTGTAAACTTGCGGATCTTGGCGTAGGGACGTGATTTGGAACACTGAGAAATCCGTGAATTTACTTGTTAGTTAGCCCTAACTATTACTCAAATAGCACAAATATAGCCCCACGGGCTAAAACAGCAGGACTGCTTTCTTCCGTTTTAGAGTATGTGTACACCGTAGCCTTTGCAAGGGGGGATTAAGGGGGGTAAAACTCGTGTTTCCACTTACTCTAGACTGCGCTAAACACATATTGATCCGCACCCAACTCCAACTAAACCTCTCAGGTTTTATTGCATGATCATTCTTTAATTCCTTCTTAAGCAGAGTAATCTCGGAGAGAGAGCGACGGAGGAACTATAATAAAGTAATGTAACGATATGGTTTTAGGTGTGAATAGGAGTAGGTGAGCATGATAGCGATCGCCTTTTTTATTGGGGCTTTCATCTTTGCCAGTTTTGTAGAGTACTGGATTCATCGATTGATGCACAAATCCCCCAAGGTGGGACAGCGCCATCGGGACCACCACAAACGTAACGAAGGTCAAGGGGTGGTGTGGGAATTTTTTGATTACGTAAAGGGGAGTGCGATCGCCATGGTGATTCCCCTATTCTTTTCCCTGGAAGCAGGACTCGGCTGGATTGCTGGAGCGTTGGCCTTTGCCCTGTTTTCAGCCTACGCCCACCAGTTGCAGCACGAAAATCCGACCAAAGTGTTTTGGATGAAAATGCCAGTTCACTATGTCCACCATAAGTACAACATGTGGTATAAAAACTTCGGTCTAGCGGTGGACTGGTGGGATCACGTTTTTGGCACCTATGAAGCGGTTGAATGGTTGACCGAGGAAGAGCAGCAGCTCAGCGAACGGGGCTATTTACAACTCCGTTGGTGGTAGAACACAGATCTAAAAAATGGCATTTACCCCTTGAGTGGTTCCTGAACCGATACGTGAACAGCTCAAGGGGTTCGCTGATGGGACTTGGGTTTAGCCATGGGTTGACCAAGGTGGTGGCTAGACAAAACGATAGCAAGAGTTTAGATACCCCCTAGTCAATTGGGCCAGGGATCAGTAAAATGACGGTTATGACCTAGGCTGTTTGAATACTGAACAGTGGGGAGAGGTGGCAGAGTGGTTGAATGCGGCAGTCTCGAAAACTGTTTTGGGGTAACACCCAACGGGGGTTCGAATCCCCCCCTCTCCGTTGTTGATTTTGGCAAAATTTTATCGCTCCCCGTTTGATGTGATGGGGGAGAAGGGTTTTCTCAGGTGACGGTTAAAACCGCATCTAGGCGAACGCAATTTGCTTCCCCAGAAACGAGTGGTATCATCGAGTCCGCATTGGTGGATGTTGCTCTTTGTAGACGCGGTTTCAACCGCCAGTCGTTCTGATTTAACCCTTAAGCCTCTACGATATCAGGGTAGATCTCGTTCCTACCCTGATATCTCTGTTCTGTATACATACTTCCTTCGTGATGAAAGAATACAGAACTAGAGTACGTTGTCACGAACCCTACACTTGGTAATCAATTCCCTACATTGTATCAAAGTATCAAAAGCGGGTAACGCGATTCGAACGCGCGACATTCACCTTGGCAAGGTGACGCTCTACCACTGAGCTATACCCGCGAAATTTGAGGGCTTTTTTATAATGCCAAGTCCCATGGCACTTGTCAACCATTTTGTGCAGAAAATTTCTAACGGGGAGCGGGGATAATTTCACCCTGTTATTCCACCAGTGTTTACGCTTAGAATTCAGTAGGACACCCTTGATCCCCTCACTGCCGGACTGTTCTGGCGGGGGCTTGAGGCTGGGATTCCGGTACGGGAGGAACGATGGCAGAGGTAACGGCACAGGTACGACAACGGGTCATGGAGTTGCGATCGCTCCTCCAACAGGTCAGCTATGCTTACTACAGCTTGGCGGCACCGACGATGGAAGATGCGGTGTACGATCGCCTCTACCGAGAACTACAAGATCTGGAAGGTCAGTACCCTGATTTGATTACCCCAGATAGTCCCACCCAGCGGGTCGGCGATACCCCAGCCACGGGGTTTGAATCCGTCACCCACAATATGCCGCTGTACAGTTTGGAAAATGCCTTTGATCAGGGTGAACTACGGGCCTGGGATGAGCGGTGGCGACGACATGCCGACATTCCCTTGCCCGATCCGGTGCAGTATGTCTGCGAGTTAAAAATCGACGGTTCGGCCCTGGCATTAACCTACGAAAATGGGCTACTGGTGCGGGGGGCAACACGGGGAGATGGCATCGCGGGGGAGGAAATTACCCAGAATGTGCGGACAATTCGCTCCATTCCCCTACGGTTAAATTTGGCAAATCCGCCGGAACGGTTGGAAATTCGCGGCGAGGCATTTTTGCCCCTGACGGTGTTTGAGCGGATTAATCAGGAACGGGCGGCCCAGGGGGAAGCCTTGTTTGCCAATCCTCGCAATGCGGCGGCGGGAACCTTGCGGCAATTGGACTCGCGGATTGTGGCCCAGCGGCAACTGGATTTTTTTGCCTACACAGTTTATGGGGCGAGTGAGTCGATTCAGACCCAGTGGGAGTCCCTGGAGTTTTTGCAAGCCATTGGCTTTCACGTTAATCCCAATCGTACCCGCTGTGGGTCCATCGATGAGATTACCGCCTATTTTGACCAGTGGGATACGGCTCGGTTGGAATTGCCCTATCTCACTGATGGGGTGGTGGTGAAGCTGGATGATGGGGCGCTACAAGAGCATCTGGGCTTTACCCAAAAATTTCCTCGGTGGGCGATCGCCCTCAAATATCCCGCAGAGGAAGCGCCGACGGTGGTGGAAGCCATCCGGGTGAATGTGGGGCGCACGGGGGCGGTGACGCCCTTAGCAGAATTTCAGCCTGTGCAGCTAGCGGGGACAACGGTGTCACGGGCGACGCTGCATAACCGCGATCGCGTTACCGAATTGGATATCCGCATTGGCGATACGGTGGTGGTTCGCAAAGCCGGGGAAATTATCCCGGAAGTGGTGCGGGTCTTGTCCGAACTGCGACCGGAGGGCACCATGCCGTTTGTCATGCCGACCCACTGCCCCGAATGTGGGGAACCGTTGGTGCAACCCGCCGATGAAGCGGTGACGCGCTGCATTAATACTTCTTGTCCCGCCATTATCAAAGGGAGTTTGGTCCATTGGGCTAGTCGGGGCGCGATGGATATCAATGGCTTGGGGGAAAAATGGGTAGAGCAGTTTGTTGATCAGGGTTTGGTGCGGACGGTGGCGGATTTGTACGACCTGACGGTGGATCAGCTACTCACCCTGGAACGCATGGGTCAAAAGTCGGCGCAGAATTTGGTGGGGGCGATCGCCCAATCCAAACAACAACCCTGGTGGCGCGTCCTCTATGGCCTTGGCATCCGCCATGTCGGCAGCGTCAACGCTCAATTATTAACCCAACATTTCCCCTCCAAAGATGAGCTGCTCAACGCCAGTTTCGACCAAATCGAAGCCATCCACGGCATCGGCCCCGAAATCGCCCAAGCGGTCCACCAATGGATGCACCTGGAAGCCAACCAACACCTGTTAGCCCAACTCCAAACCGCAGGCTTAACCCTCCACTCGTCTACCCCCCAACCCGCCAACGCCCCAACGCCCCAACTCGCGGATAAAACCTTCGTCCTCACCGGAACCCTACCCACCCTCTCCCGCAGCGAAGCCGCCGCCAAAATTCAAGCCGCCGGGGGCAAAGTTACCGGGTCCATCAGTTCCAAAACGGATTACGTTATTGTGGGAGAAAACGCGGGTAGTAAATTGACCAAAGCCCAATCTTTGGGGATTTCTTGTCTCTCTGAGGCGGAATTGCTGGATCTACTCACCTCTTCTAGTGCTTCGTCTTGATCGTCATCCTGACCCAATCACCATGCAGCCTTTTTCTTTTTGTCCAGTTCCTAACCTTCGTACTTTGTGTTCACGGATCGGCTTGCCTGCGTCAGTATTCCTATCCCTACCCATCGGGTTGGGTGCTACTCTCTTCACCTTGCTCACCCAGGCTACTCCGGTCATGGCAGCAGAAGAAATTCTGGCCTCCTTTGGCATCGTTCAAGCTTCAATCCCCGTGGCATCCCTGGAAACCTACGTAGAGGAAGGCATCATTGACAGTGAGCTGAGTCCGTATACGCGATACTTTGAGATGGAACAATTGGCCGAACTACGGCGTTTGTTGGGCACACCGTTAGCCGTGGATCGCCAAGCCATGACCAATTTGCTATACACCGCGCCGGGGGAAACTCTGTTAAAACGGGTGGGTGAAGTGGTGCGGACTCGGCGCAATAATGGGTTTTTTGCCCTGCGCTCAGCCTTGGTGCTGTCGGCTTGGCAAAATGAAGCAGGTTTGACCCCGATTGACGTATTAAAGCGCTTTCCCACGGATAGTTTGGTGATTGATGTGGGGGAGGGCTTGTCGATTGCGCGGGATGTGGAGCAGTTGATTAACCAATCCTCAGAGGCGATCGCCCTGGTCAAAACCCAATTTGAGGCCACCCTCTCCACTCCGTCATCTCCGCCACTTCTAGAGAATTCCTTAATGGAACCCGGCCCTTACCCTTGGCAACAAGCGACTGCTGCATTGCCCCTGGAACGACGGGCTTTTCCGTTGAATATTTACCTACCCGATCGCCCAAATCTAGCTCCCATTGTGGTGATTTCCCACGGGTTGGGGTCCAATTTAGACAGCTATCGTTATTTGGCCGAACACTTAGCCTCCCACGGCATGGCGGTGGTGACGTTAGAACATGAAGGCAGCAACGCAGCACACATTGAGGCGCTGATGGCGGGCATTGCCGATGAGGTGGCGGAGCCAGAGGAATTTATCAATCGCACCAGTGATATTACGGCGGTCTTGGATGCCCTGGAAGAAGCGGCTACCCTTGATCCCGCCCTCAAAGATCGGTTGGATTTTGAGCATATTGGGGTGGTGGGCCAGTCATTTGGGGGATACACTGCGCTCGCCTTAGCCGGAGCCACCTTTGATTTTGAGTATTTGGCCGCCCAATGCACCGATGATTTGCCATCCGGTGGGGAAGGAGGCGATCGCAACTTTAACCTGTCCCTCATCTTGCAATGTCGCGCCCTCGCCCTGGAAGATGATCCCGTATTTGCCGACCAAAACTCATTGCGAGATGAACGAATTGATGCGGCGATCGCCATCAACCCCATCGGTAGTGCCATCTTTGGAGCCAACGGCTTTCAACAAATCAGAATTCCCACCATGATTATGACCGGAAGTGCGGATGTGGTGGCCCCCACCCTCTGGGAACAGCTCACCCCCTTCAGTTGGCTGCAAACTCCCAACAAGTACTTACTGATGATGCACCAAGGCACCCACTTTTCCACCATTGGCACCACTGAAGCCGATGTGCCCCTGCCCGATGTTATTTTGGGACCAACCCCCGATATTGCCCAGCAATATGTCCGTGCTCTCAGTTTGGCTTTTTTCCAAACCTACCTGGGCCAGGATGCTAGTTTGCAAGCTGTGTCTGATCCCCAAACTGTTTCGCCTCAACTGATGCCGCTCTCGTCTGACTATGTTCATGCCATCAGTCAAGACTCTATGCCCCTCAGTCTAATTCGGGAACTAGATGTGGGTTTCTTGGATTGAGTAAAATGCTGGGGCATTTTTTCATGTAGATTTAGCAATAAATTCACAGGCCCGTGCCGTCAGTGCCATCGACGTTAAGGTGGGACTTTGCCAACCCGAAGAAGTCCAGCACGCCCCATCCGTCACAAACACATTAGGCGCTTCCCAACACTGATTCTGAGGATTCACCACCGAATTCTGCGGTGACGTACCCATCCGTGCCCCGCCCACTTCGTGGATATAGTAACCCGGAGGGGCAGCAAAGGCGAGAATTTTCTCCATTTTTCGCAAATATGGTCCCACTAACGGCGCGTGAAACAGGTCAGTCAGTCCCATACACCGTCCTCCAGCTTGTTTAACGAGGGCTTCAATGGTGTGGTGCATGTGCTGCACCATCGCTATTTCGTTATCGGACCACTGGCAATCAATGTGGGGGACGGGAATGCCCCAGGCATCGGTGACAGTGGGGTCAAGGGTGACGCGGTTGTGGGGATGGGCCAGCACTTCACCATGGCCGATGAGAAACCCGATCGCCCCTTCCTCTTTTTGCAACGCTGCCGGAATGCCAAACCGCTGAATTCCTCCCCACAGGCCATATCCCCGCAGAAATGGCTGATCTGGGCCGTTCAAATTATCATAGCGGGGGATGAAAAAGCTGCCACTTCCGGATAATTCTGTTGGAGCTGTGAGGGGAGGGGCTTGGGGCAACACAAAAAAGCGACAGGTGGATACATGATCCATTAAGTAGCGTCCTAGCAAGTCGGAGGTGTTGGGCAGGCCGTGGGGCTGATAGGTGATGGTGGAGTGGAGCAGAATTCGCACCGATTCGATGGCGGAGGCACAGAGCATAATCACCCGCCCCTGAACTGTGTGCCGGGTGTGGTGGACCCGATCGATGTAGGTCACTCCGGTGGCCTTGTCGTTACCCGGTGCAAAATTTAAATGACTCACCACCGCATCCGATTGCACTGTCACCCGTCCCGTTGCTAGGGCGGCTGCGAGGGATGATCCCACACTGGAGGAGCGGGGCCAACTACCGTTTGCGGTCCGTTCCTGTTGGGGATGGAGGGAAAATCCCCTGGAGATAATCATTTGAGGTAATGGTTCTACCCCGTCAGCTTCAGTTTCCAGTATGGATTTAAGATAACGTTCAGCAGGGGTAAACTCAGCCGCGCTGTGGTAGCAACCATCGGGCAGTTGGGGTAATCCATCGGCGTGACCTTGTACCTGAAAAAACTGTTCGAGGCGATCGTAATAGGGCGCAAGGTCGGCATAGGCAATCGGCCAGTCTTGGCCAAATCCATCTCGGCTCGCCGCCTTGAATTCATAGTCCGACAACCGTAAGGTAATGCCGCCCCAGGTTAAGCTTTTGCCGCCCACTTGCCGCCCTCTGGTCCAGGAAAACGGTTTTGCCTCCGGGGTAGTGTAGGGATTGTCTGGCTCATTGATGAATAAATCGGGGTTTGCTTTCCAGTAACCGGGGTGGCTGGCTTGGCGGGATTGCTGTCCGGTGGCGAGGTTATAGAGTCGCTTCGCCATTGCGGGAATGCCATTGGCGAGGGCTTGGGGCGAAGGGAGCGATCGCCCCGCCTCCAACACCAACACTTCCAAGCCCCGTTCACTCAATTCCTTGGCCGCCACGCCTCCCGTGGCTCCAGACCCCACCACAATCACATCATAGATTTTACGGGTAATTTCAGTTTCAGTCTGGGTCTGGTGCTGCTGTGACAATGGTTCCCCCTAAGGCGTGATCAACTCAATCCAATGTTTCGATACAGTTCTTAATCTGGATCATTACTATAGCTTAGGACTATAGCTTAGGAGCGATCGCTCTATAACAACCCTCGTTGGCGCAATTTCTTTTGCAGGTATTTCGCGGCTACAGGCGCATAGGGAGGCAACTGATTATTGTGGGGAACTGTCGCTAGTTTGTATCGGTCTCGAAGAAACTTGGGAATTTTCGATTCATCCTTGCTTCCTATTTTTCTCAGTTCTGTCTGAAGATCTTCAAGGACGGATCGTCGATTTTGGATTAGATGATCGGCATTGAGATTCAATACTTTTAGATCGCTGCAATAGGGGCAATCAGATTCTCCACAATCACCACAGGGAATTATGCTTAACTTCCCCGTCAGATTGTACTGAAAAACATCTTCTGAATGTGGAGGAGAGGATGTGGCTGGATTAACATGGAGCGGTTGGCAACCTCGACTATCATCACAATGATGTATAGGGCCGTTAGGCGAATGGTAAATACCACCACAAACGCCTAGCAAATTATCCCAATCAAACATACGATCGGCATGGGAATCTCTTGGCTCAAAGTGTTCAATTTTCATGCCGGATGGCAATATTTCATCAATAAATTGTTCTGATAAAATACGAACCATGCAATAGGCACATAAGCCAAACTGCTCTTGATTCAGAGCCTCTCGCATTGCTTGCTTTTGCTCCCCACTAACAATACTCCAATCCTTATTGCTCACCTCCTGTCCGGATTCTTTGGTAATACGCTTAATTTCACGCCTAAGTTCTGCCATGCAAGATGGTTCAGGCTGTTTCTCAATCTGCCGCACCGTAAACCTCCGCATCATGCAATTCCCATTCTAAATTTAGAAGTGTTGTATCTGATGCCCCCAATTGATTTCGCAATTGTTCAACTTGTTCACGGGCCTCAATCGTTTGGCCTACTTCGATCAAGTTGAGTAATCCATCTAACTTTGCTTGCATCCCTTGTGGCCGAATACTGGTGCCCATAATATCTCGCAGAATCGAATTGCTATCCCGTCCTTGAACTGCTGCCGTTGGTAATGCTTTTTCTTCGCCTGGAATCAGTAACCGCATCCATTCTTTTTGGGCAGAGGCGATGACTTGAGGGGAGTGGGTTGTCACAACAAATTGTAGATTCTCAAACGTTCTCAGTAAGTTGTCAAGAACTTGACGTTGCCATGAGGGATGCAAATGCAAGTCGATTTCATCAATTAATACAATCCCTTCTGTTTTCTGAGGGGCATCTGCTCCCCAATGGGGATTCAGTTGCACGCAGCGCCAAGCGATATCTGCTACCATTCCGACAAAGTTACGATAGCCATCGGACAGCATTTGAAAGGGAATAATTCGACCATCTTGCATGATAATTCTGAGTTGTTGATAATTCATGTTGTAGCGAAAATCAACGCATTCAGGAATACAAGTTTTCACCGCATTTTTGACTGCATCTAGATGAGGAGTTAAGACTGGTGCATAAATTTCCCCCTCTAAGGAGCGGCATTCATCGTATTGTTGCGCGATCGCCTCAATCCGAGCTTGTTCTCGCCACCGCATCCAAGCCTCAAATAATTTTTGATTGGACGCAGGTTCTAGTGCATCAACATAGGCTTCGGTTCTGGAACCAAGACCTTCTTGACGCATCGTGCTTTCTTTTTTTTGAACCCACAAACGACCCGTTCCATAGTAAGCAATTAAAGGCAGGGTAATATCTGTGCCTTCAATCACTTGCTGTTGTACCTGTTGAGCCAGATCACGGATGGGTTTAGCATCACCATAGGTAGTGCGCCCCCCTAGGCGATTGAGTTGGCGTACCCATTGACAAGACTGGTGCTGAATTTGTCCCTTTGCTTCAACAATGACGGGAATTTGGGGTTCTAAAGTGGGGATACCATTTTTGCCAAATCGAACATATCGAATTTCGTCTTTTAAGATTGAGCGAGGACGCAAATGACTGGAACCAATTTCAATAAACCATGATCCTGCTGCAATGGCCAAGGAATCAAGAATTGCGGTCTTCCCTGAACCATTATTGCCAATTAAAATGGTGCAGCGTGGATCTAAGTCCAAATGAAAGGACTCGAAGCACCGAAAGTTTTGGATATCGAGGGTTTCAATTCTCAAGTGCTGCTCCCAGAAATTAGTAAAAGATGAAAAATATTTAGCGTTTCTCAGTTTATCAAATAACCTTGATGCCTGGTTTCAAGTGAGACTGGGACAGCGTGTGGCTTTGCCATGCCTCCGGCAAACGCCCTCTATCCCCCATACAAAAATACTCTGGTGAAAATCTGTCCCAATTTCCGCTAGGCTCTAAAAAGGACGTTTTTGATATCGTGGAGTAAAGCGATGAACCCATTCACCCCAGGATGCCGCAGATTTCTGAACGGATTGCCAATGGTGAAATCCCTCGAAAATCTGGGATTAATTATGCTGCTGTGTGTGGGATTGGTAATGGCAGGGGCGATCGCCCCTACCCCCGCTGCATGGGCACAGGACAACCGAGTTAACTACACCCTCACTGACTTAAGCGACCAGGATATGGCCCATAAAAACTTATCTGGCACTTCCCTGGCAGGGGCCACGATGCGAAATACCAACTTTGAAGGATCTGACCTCAGCGGTTGTATTTTGACTAAAGCGGAATTTATCAACGCGAATCTTAAGGATGCCGATTTGTCCGACGTACTTTCCGATCGGGTTTCCTTCAAGGATGCGACGCTAACTAATGCATTGTTTATGGATGCCATCCTCACCAGCACCGATTTTGATGGAGCGGAAATTACTGGAGCTGACTTTTCCGGCGCTATTCTCGATCGCTATCAGATGGTGCAAATGTGTGAACGGGCAGCGGGAGTGAATCCGGTGACGGGGATGGAAACCCGCGATAGTTTGGGTTGTCCCTGATTTTGTATTGTTGGAGAACATATCCGGAATCTGCGGTTAGTGATTTGGATCTGGTGGGGTATTGTTGAATTCCTTTAGTCCCCTGGATATTTCATGATGCTGACCCCTATCTTTGCCACCGATCGCCTTTTGGAGTTTGGACTTCGTTGTGACTAATCAGTTGGGGGCTTTTTGCCAACCAGCGGCGATCGCCGCTGGTGCGGATCAACCCTCTATTCCTCAGCGTTACTGCTATCCCTATGGAGCTATGTTCAACTTAGCCCCCTCTTTAAAGTTCCCCGGATACAGGAGAAAATTGCGCTTTATCTTGCCGCCATTTGCGAATCAGATTTAATTCGGCCTGGAAATCAATGTAGTGGGTAGTTTCAGGTGTGGGATAAAACCTTAAGCCTCCAGATCAATCCGAAAACTGTAACCATGCTGCTCAAACCCCAGACATTCATAGAAAGCGTGGGCTTCCTTCCGTTGGAGATGACTGGATAGGGCTAGTTTATAACACCCTGCGGCCCGACATTGGGCGATCGCCACCTCCATCATCTGCCGCCCAATACCTTTGCCTTGAAAGCTGGGATCGACCGCCACCCCTTCCACCACACCGGAAGGATTACCCTGATGTACCAAGTTATCCATCACCAGCAGGGCAAAGGTACCTACGGGTTTGTGATCCAACTCTCCCAAGGTGGCGACCCATAGGGTGTAGTTGGGATACTGTTGAAGCCGCTGAAAAAAACGGTCAGCATCGGTCACGGTCAAGCCGGAGTCCCGATCCACACCGGATTGGCGATACAATCGGATAATATCGGGCAAATCTTCACGGGTTGCTAAACGAATTAACAGATCCATACCTATACCTCTAGCTTTCAATCAATTTTGTGGGCAATTTGAGCGGTATGGGGTAGACCGATCACCTGCTGTTGGGCAAAGGATCAGGCATCTACTCCCAGGGGATAGTCCGTGGTCATTGCCAAATCCATCACACAGACCCTAAATCGGTCGGGCAAGGATGTAGGCGATCGCCCCCTGCCACGCCACAATTTTGCCCATCAATTCCTGAGTATAAATCGCCCTGACTTTTTCCAAATCTTTGGCGGATAACTGCTGGGAAAGGCGATCGCCGTAACTGGGTTTATCCTGTCCTGGTTCAAACCATTGATCCAGCATTTTAGGGGTGATTTGTAGCGAGGTAGTGGTGAATTTAACCTCAATCTTAGGCGTAAATCCTGCGGATTGGAAGAGGGGGGCTAAATCCTCTGGCTGCCAATTGACCATGGGGTCTGTTTGATCCGTGTAAATGGTTTCCTCCGCCTTGGAGAGATCTTTGAACAATCGTTTGCTGAAGCGCTCTGGGGCCGTTAACTGGTAGAGGCGCTGGGTGTGACGGGGGATGGTTTCCGCCAGCACAATCGCTCCATTCCCCGGCTCTAACCATGGTGCCAATGCTTGAATCGTTGCCGCCTTATCCACTGTGGCCATCAGCACATTCCGGCCAATTATCCGGTCAAAGGTCACACCTTGCAGCCTCTGCCGATCCTGATGATCCAGCGTTAGCTCCAGCACCGTTGCCGATAGCATTTGGGGTCGTTGCAGTTCCGGTAACGCTGCGGCCTGTTCCCCCAGGGCGGCGGCATCCGTGGGATTGGGGACACAGGCATACACGCCCCCCTCCGGCACCCGCCGCACCGCTTCCCAGGTGAGCAATCCCGTACGAGCTTGGAGGTCCAGAACCCGGTGATGGCGTTCGAGGGCGGCGAGGGAGAAGAGGCGATCGCGCACCTCCCCCAACCGCTCCCCCGCCTGACTGAGGGTACGTTGTAGCCACTGCTCCACCCCCGGATCAGTGGGGCTGAAGGTCAGCACCTCCGGCAACGCCACCCCAATGCCATCCACCAACGCCGCCAACTGGGCCTCCCGCCGCCGCTCCACCTGCTGGCGAATGTGTTGCTCGTAACCCTGATCCGAAGGCTGGTAAAAGACCCGTCCCTGAAGAGTTTGGGGTAAATACTGCTGCTCCACCCAGTGCTCTCGATAGGAATGGGGATAGAGATAACCCTGACCGTCGCCAAAACGGTGCTTGTCCCGGTTGGCATCCCGCAAATGCAGCGGCACTTCCTCCTCTTTCTCCCGTTCCACCGCCGCCAACGCATCAAAAAAGGCCATGGTACTGTTGGATTTGGCCGCTGTTGCTAGGTAAAGGGTGGCTTGGGCGAGGGGATAACGGCCCTCCGGTATCCCCACTCGGTCGAAGGCGGCTGCACAGGCCATCACCACGGCTACGGCCTGGGGATCGCCTAGGCCAATATCTTCGCTAGCGAGAATAATCAGGCGACGAAAAATATAGCGGGGATCTTCCCCAGCGTAGACCATACGGGCCAACCAGTAGAGGGCGGCATCGGGGTCGGACCCGCGCACACTTTTGATGAACGCGCGGATGGTGTCGAAGTGGGCATCCCCTTCCTTGTCGTACAAGACCGCCCGTTGCTGAATCGACTCTTCCGCCACGTCCAGGGTGATGCGGATGCAGTCGTCGCTGTCCGGGCGGGTGGTTTCCACCGCCAATTCTAAGGCATTGAGCAGGGCACGGGCATCGCCATTGGCCACATTCACTAAGTGATCGAGGGCTTCCGGTACCAGTTGCAAATCCAATGCGCCGTAACCCCGATTGGGATCAGTGATACACTGTTCTGCGACTCGATATAAATCCGCAGGTTCCAAGGGCTTGAGTTGAAAAATTCGGGAACGACTCACCAACGCCTTATTCACTTCAAAGTAGGGATTTTCCGTGGTTGCCCCAATCAAAATCACGGTGCCATTTTCCACCCAAGGCAGTAGGGCATCCTGTTGGGCTTTGTTGAACCGATGCACTTCATCCACAAACAAGATGGTGGTGTGGCCGTACATTCCCTTCTGCTCCTGGGCGGTGGCGATCGCCTCCCGAATATCCTTCACCCCCGCCAGCACCGCATTGATCGAGATGAAATGCGATCGCGTTGTATTGGCAATAATTCGGGCCAGGGTCGTCTTGCCCGTGCCAGGGGGACCATAGAAAATCAGCGAGGACAACTGATCGGCTTGAATCGCCCGTCGCAACAACCGCCCTGGTCCCACAATGTGATCCTGACCAACAAATTCATCCAAATTGCGGGGTCGCATTCGGGCGGCTAGGGGAGCGGTGGTGGATTCTAACCGTTGACGGTGTTGATCAAAAAGATCCATAGGGGTCATGGCCTCAACTCAAGCCAATAATAACAGTCTAGCGATCGCCCATCGGTTTATCATCCGATTTGTTCACCTCTATTTCCAGCCAGCTTGACTCAAACGCTGGCGCGGTGCTTTGCTGAGGCCGAATTCGCAACAAGTAAAAGCCATCTTCTGGCATGGACGACGATTGATAGGTGGGCTGGTTTACCTCCGTCCAATCCAAGGGAAAACTCCCACGGTTGTAACGGGTGAGATAGGTACTGTAGTGCTGAAGTAGGGGCGGGGCAAGGGTAAGGGTGAGACAGTGGGAGTGGGCGATCGCTCCATATTCAAACTGGGTTTCCGGCGCACCCACGGGCAAAAACTCCGAGCGAATCCAGCTCTGGGGTAGGTGTTGACGTAACCGCAGTAACGGGTACACATAATAGTGAAGTGCCCGATAAAACCAACTTTGCCGTTCTTTCAAGCGGGTGTAAACCTGATTGACATTCGGATCAACGGGTTGGGCCAGGATGGTATCAATCCCATCTACTTGCACCGTCGGCATGGTGATGGTATCCGTGCGGTCATAGTAGCGTAGACCAATGGTGTAATACCCCGGTTTGAGGGCGATCGCCTCCCAGGCTGCCGTGGTATCAGTGACCTGTAACGAACCCAGATTCCCCACGGTCCGATAACCGGGATAGCTGTAGATGGCAGCGGTCCAAGATTTAGCAGAGGATTGAATCG
>JAYKIC010000512.1:0-5190 GCA_035284985.1 Leptolyngbyaceae cyanobacterium | reverse complement strand
AATTAGTGGTGGCGGGGAGCGGATTTGAACCACTGACCTTCGGGTTATGAGCCCGACGAGCTACCAGACTGCTCTACCCCGCGTTGTTTTCTCACTTTATCTAGTATAGCAGGTAGCGAACAAAATTGGCAAGAAGAGGATGATTGGGTTGATGGGTTTATCGGTAACGGCGAAACGGGAAAAGGCTGCGCTGATTCTGTCTTCCGCCCCCTAGTCTACCTAGCTTAGACGACCACTAAATCTCCTCCCACCTCTAGGCGAGTAAATTGTCCTAATGACACAAAATTTTCTTCCAAGGTTTCCGTTGCCATGGGGCTGAGCCAACCCAATTGTTTCATTAAATGAATCGCTACGGCGTGCTTTGCCCGCTTAGCGCCGTCCATCACTTTGATGGCGATTCCTAAGCCTTGCCCGACCCGGGCAATACATTGAATCCCCTCCGCACCGGATTTGCTGACTAGTCCCCCTTCTGCCAAACGCATCACTTCTGTATCAAATTGTCCATCGCCACACACTAGGGTGGGGTGATGGGTCATGGCTCGAATGATCCGTTCCATGCCTAAATGGCTCCCAGATGATAGTTTGGCGTATAACGTCGCAATTTGTCGTAGCTGTAGCATATATGTGGGCACCCCACAGTCGTCATGGGCGCTAATAAATTCTTGGGGAGGCATGCCCAAAAGTTCGGCTATGGTGGTCAAGATAAGGGTTTGCACGGGATGATCGCGGTGCATATAGGTGTTGAGGGACCAGTTGCGTTGTTGGCATACGGCTAACATGCCAGCGTGTTTGCCGGAACAGTTATATTGCAGGGCATTCCGCTGATGGGAAAGCACTGGGCACTGTAGTAGGGATGGGTCAACGTTGCTGCGCCAAAGGATGTTAAATGCTTGACGGGCGTGGGTAATACTACCCTGATGAGAACTACAAATAATGGCGAGATCTTTGTCTGTTAACCCAAACCGTTCCATGGTTCCCGTTGAGGTAATGGCTAGGGCTTGAAAAGGCTTGAGCGCAGAGCGGACAAAAAAGCTATGTTCTGGGTCGCCTCCAATGGAAAGAACTCTACCTTTTTCGTCACAAACAACAGCATGGACCGTGTGAACGGATTCCGTAATTCCCTCCCGCAACATCTTGACGGAAAAAGCAGCGCTATACGAACGTTTGCCCCTATTCATTGACTTACCCCATGAAAAACCATATGAGACTACCGATGCCTAAGATTCCTAGGATTACGCCAAATACTTTGCGTAGCCGAATGAGGATGGGTGTAACCTGATAGGTCGCAATCAGACGATCGCGCTGGATCACTTCGTCGGGTTTGGGCCAAGTCTGGCCATCATACCACCCCGACTCTTCATAGGTGACGATATCACTGGTCAGGCGATCGCGAATATACACCCACCCCAAATACAAACGCACTAAAAGCAATACGGGTATTACCAGTGCTCCCCCAGCCGCACTCAAGCTAAACTGCAATGGATATTTGTGAATTGGAAAACTGGCGGCTGCAATGGGGCCAGCCATTAACCACGATATTCCCCAAACGATCACAATGGGCTTTAAAAAATCAAACCACTGAGTACAGGCCCAACCAAAGAACCAGGATTGCTTCAGATCCTCATATTCCTGGACCGGGCGTTGTTCCAAGGGAACGGGGCAAGTCAACATAGCAATAGGCTGAATAAATACGATACGGTCCTACAATTACTTTACGTTAGATGGAGCGATCGCACGATGCCGTTATGGGGAAAAGGGCACCGATCGCGCTTATGGATCTAACAACGAAGCGACATCAATGGGTGTCGCATGGCCCCAAAACGCTTCTAGTTTGTAAAATTCCCGTTCTTTGGGTAAAAAGATGTGGATGATGCAATCACCATAATCCAGTAAAACCCACCCCCCATCTCTGAGTCCCTCAACCCTATAGGGGGTTCGCTGCAAGGTTTCTTCTACTCGATCTTCAACGGTGCGAGCGATCGCCCGCACCTGAGCACTGGAAAATCCAGTCACTACAACAAAATAGTCCGCTAGATAGGATACCTCCGCAACATCAAGCACGGTAATATCTGTTGCTTTGCGATCGTCTGCGGCTTTGACCATCTCTGTCACTAGGGCAAGATTGTCTCCTAGGGAAATCGGATGGGATGAATCAGAACGACCCTGTTGTGGTTGTCGCTGCGATGGTTGGCTTTCAGATAGCTGTACTGATGCAGAAAAAACAGATGCGGTCGGGGATGGATCAACCATTAATAATGATATACCTCACGGTGATTAGGAAAAGATAACGAGAAAAAATAAAGGAACATCGCATCCATGGATAGGTTTAGCGTCTGCTCAGATGGCGGTTAAACCCGCACCTAGTCGAGCAAAAATTACCTCCGCTGATTAACGGTTGGTGCCATTAAGTTTCAACAACCAGTCGTTCTGATGCTAAACAGGTCCGCATTCATGGAATGCTATGTCTCTCCATTCTACAAGTTAGCTTTAGGAAGAGGGGGAGTCTTAGGGCTTTTTAAAGACAGGTTGATCACGAGGTGGCCCCATCATCAGGTTGTGGCATCCCACGGAGCGATCGGGAACGGACAGGATTATCCAAAGCTTGGATGTTGGAAAAGCCAACTGGTGCAGAGACTGATACGGTTCGCCCTTGGCGGGCTAAAACGTCCATGAATAATTGTTCATAGCGCTTGAGGGATTCTTCAAAGGCGTAATGCTGTAGCGCATGTTGCCGTCCTTGCTGTCCCAATAGCTCAGCTTTGTGGGGATTCTCGTAAAGCTCCAGAATGGAGCTTGCAAGGGCTTGGGGTGATTCTGGCTCTACAACCAAGCCACCGCCACTGCGCCGGACTGCATCAGCAGCCGTCCCAGACGAAGGGACTGAAGCAATGATAGGACGACCGCTGGCCAGTAAGATTTGGGTCTTGGAAGGCATATTAAAGGCCACAACATTAGCCTTTTGGACAATTAATCCAACGTTAGCAGCGGCCAACATTTGAGGTAATACTTCACGAGGCTGAAATTCCAGGAGTTTGACGTTGGGGGTCTCTAGCTTTTGACAAGTTTCCTCTAGGGTGGCGATCGCACTTTTTTCACCAACAATCACAAATACAATGTCAGGAATATGGCTGAGCAGTCGAGCCGCACGAATCACTGTATTCATTCCCTGGGTCAAAGCAATATTGCCAGAGTACATCACCACAAACTTATTTTCTAAGTGGTGATCCCGCCGAAACGAATTTCCTTCAAGGGGCAAGGGTTTGATTTCATGCACATCAACCCAATTCGGGATACAGGTCATTTTGCCAGCGGGCACCCCCTTACTTAAGAGATTTTTCGTAAACCCTTCTGTAATAACACTAATGGCCGTAGCACTAGAGTAGGCAAATCGCTCTAGGGCTTCAAAAACGCGGATAGCCATTTTGTTTTTGATGAGACCAACCTGAATGGCCGCTTCCGGTAGGATATCTTGTAGACTCAAGACGACGGGACAAGCGTAGAATAAACCGAGTAAAGCCGCAGGGACACTGACCGGAAGGGGAGGCACGGTGAGGAGAATGATATCCGGCTTCCAACCCCTTAATGCTTGAACAACACTGGTGACAACAAAGCTAGCATCTAATAACATGCGACCAACCAGCCCCGGTTTCGGCTGAACCCAAACATAGCTCCGTTGGACAGTTACACCATTTTTTTCTTCTTCAAGAAAATATTTTCCCCGATACTCATCATAAATGCGCCGTTGAGGATAGTTGGGCATTCCCGTAATCACTCGTACTTGATGTCCTCGCTTTACCAAACCTTCTGCCAGTTGAGTCATGAGCGGCGCAATCCCAATCGGCTCTGGGTGATAGTTGTATGAATAAATCAAAATACGCATAGGACATGTTCCCGCAGTGATCGGTAAGGAGAATTTTAGTGGATTCAGCAAATATGCATATGCTAGGCAAACACATCGCCTATTAAAGAAAGTAACGCAGATCGCAGTTCCATTTACTCATAGAAAACACGGATATTTTCACAAAAAGAAACCTTGCTCTTATCACAAAAAAATGATATCCCGCTGTAATTACGCATTTTGATTGATTTTTCCGCAAAACTTTCGGAATAAAGGTTTAAACCGTTGCCTACGCTAGAGCTACCTATACTGGGGCGGAGCCGACGGCCCTATGACCAGCAAGGGGCCAAGTCTAAGTCTAAGTCTAAGTCTAAGTCTAAGCTAGATGCTTCTTCCGGTTGATATCCGGCACATAAATTTAACACGCAATTTACATATATGTTGTTTTGATATTGTGGTAAGCAATATCAAGATTGACCGTCTCCCCATGGCCCAGGGTGGTGTTTTTACTCAGGCTTTCTGGCTACATATATTAGATGGGGAGAGGCATTGTTTCCCACTGGACAGAAATTTCGGCTTCGCTATACAATAGGGCGCAATTGAGTTTGGTTTGGTGTATTATTGGCCCATCAGAATCCTAGACAGCTTGCCTTAAAAACCCTTCAGCGTGTACAGCATGGTACATTTGCTGATGTGGCTCTTGATCAAGTGTTGCGTTCGTCCCAGCTCGATCAACGCGATCGCCGTTTAGTAACAGAGCTAGTCTACGGCAGTGTTCGGCAGCAACGCACCTTAGATGCTCTAATCAATCAATTTTCCCAAAAGCCCGACTTGCAGCACCCTATAAATCTACAGTTGATTTTGCGACTAGGGTTTTATCAATTACGCTACTTGAGCCATATTCCCCCTTCGGCTGCGGTCAATACCACCGTTGAGTTGGCTAAGGCAAATGGGTTGGGCGGTTTTAAGGGATTTGTGAATGGCGTACTACGGCAATATTTACGGATTCGCGACCAACATGTGGGTACAGCCCCTTCATCCAGCCCCGTTGATCCATTAAAATTGCCCCCCGATGGGGCTGAGCGTTTGGGAATTTTGTATAGTTATCCCGATTGGATCATTGAGGCATGGCTAGGGCGGTTGGGGGGCGAAGACGTAACCCAACTATGTCAATGGTTTAATCAGCCTCCTGCTATTGACTTGCGGATTAATCAACAGCAGACCTCGGTTGAAGTGGTTGAAGCGGCATTTCAAGCGGCTAACCTGCCCTGTACCAAAGTCAATGGTTTACCCCATGCTCTACGCTTGCTGGAACGGCCCGGACAAATTCAGTCTCTGCCTGGATTTCAAGA
>JAYKIC010000511.1:0-2716 GCA_035284985.1 Leptolyngbyaceae cyanobacterium | reverse complement strand
ACAGTGGAAGTCCTCCCCGATAATTTCTCCACAGTTATGGGCCACCAACCCATTGGCATCAAATTGGGAGACAGCAGGCACTGTACAATCATAAACAGACTCCACCCCATCTTCTCGAATTTCGGCAACCGTTACGGTAAAGCGCTCTCGATTTAACTTGCGCTTGTATCCCGATAGCAAAGTGGCCAATTTTTCATACTTATGAGGTTCTTGAAACCCAATCAACCAATGAAACTGATAGAGATTATCATTGGCAATGATCAATTCATGCTGGGCCTGACAGCAGTATTCAGCAGGTTGACGTTGGCTGTTGGGTAACAAACGAGTTGCCGCAGGACGACGATTTTGATCGATCGTTGAGATGATCCCCAATCGGGCTAACATCCGTTGTACTGCTTCCAATGTGGTCAAATTGCTTTGGGCAAGGCGAACACTGATTCCTTTTTGTTGGGTTCCTTGGACACTCCCATCTGCATCAAACAACCCTCGCAGGAATCCCCGATAAAACTCATAACTCCCCTGTTCAACTTGAACGGTGATCGATTTATCCTCTTTGGTAATGCCAAATTTTGCCGCTAATTGTGCTAATCCTACTGAGTTAATCACTCGGTGCTGTAACTGCTTATGGTAATGTCCTGGTGCATCAGTCCGAGAAACGTAGCCAACCGCTTTTTCTAGACTAGCAACCGCGTAAGCGGCCATCTCATCTTGAGTCTCTTCCCAAAAGCGCAAACATGCACTGTTATTCCACTGAGTGCTGTATGAACTGCCATCCCCCACCAAACTTCCCAACAGCCATCCATCTTCGTAGGAACCGACTCCATCCCAGGGAAATAAGCCCCGATGATTGTGGAGCAGGATGCGATCGCCCTCCTGCAATTCTGCCGCAGGTACCCACTCGGTATATTGCTTTTTCTGCGTTTGCGCGGTAACTTTTAGCACCTGATGGTTGCCCGTCAACCTTAGCCCGTAACCCTCCTGCGTGAAAAGCTTTAGCACAGGTTTCGTCCCAGAATAGAAAAATCCCTGGGAGGTCGTACTAAACAATTCACCGTTGACATAGGTACTGTGCTGGACTCCAATCAGTTCATGCACCTGACGAGGACCGTCGCCAGTATGCACCCATGTATCTGCGGTTACACAGGGATTGAGGCCATAACGGGCATCACCGTCAGCGCGTTTCTTCGCTTCCCCAGCCCACTGAATCGCCCCTTCCCCGGAGTAATATTGCTTCCGTACCGCCGCCAAGCACTCCTCTAGAGTAGGCTTGTGGTGGAACACGCGGGTATGGTTCGCCATCCGCAGCGCATCCCGCTCCGGATCAATGCGCCAGTTGCCCTCTTCGTCCTGGCCCCAGAGGTTATCCTTAGCGGTTGCCGCTAGTTCGTCATCGCTGCTGAACTGACGCATCCCCGCCGACCTTCTCACGTTTCCAGCAACCACAACCACCGCCGCTTCATCAATCAACAGACAGCACTCAATGGAATTGAGCTTACGTCCCAAGGCTTTGTTCAGGATATGGGCACAGCGGCCATAGAGTTCCGGCAAGCGGATCGGATTGGCCACGCCACCGAAACCTTTCAGTTGCTCTCCGGCAGGGCGCACATTGCTGAGGTCCACGGATATACTAATTTCGCCGTCAAAGCGCTCATCAGTTGAGAGTTCCAGTAAGGTTTGGTAGGACTTGACCCAACCACTACGGCTATCGCCCACTTGCAAGGTGACATGGTTGCCGTTGATGATCACTTCGGTTTCTTCGTGGCGATCGCCCGCCGCAACCGTTCCAATTTCTCCAGAAACCTGGACATGCAAACGGTTACGGATGGCGGGAAGTTGGTCAATGTAGTGATTTTCCAACACAGCCCCGGTGCCACAGCCCATCATCGCCAGGTTCATCATCAACCCGAAGGATCGCCAATCCACCACGTTGGTGCTAGTGCAATTGTAAGCGCCGCTAAAGTTTTCGGGACGCTCCAGCCATTCCGTACCGCCAACCCACAGCCACCGACCGGAGGGCAGGGCTTTAATTTGGTACTGCATCCGCCGGACTACATCCGCTTCCGCTGGGGTGAGATGACCCAATTTGACCAAGCCGCCGAGGGTGCGATCGCATACTTCTAACCAAGACTCACGGGGAGCCTCCGGGCGATCGAGTTGGCGGCTGTAGGTGCGGTAAAACACAGGATCAGCAGCCGGGGCCGTGGGCGGAAACTGCCCATCTACCTGCTGCTGGGCAAGGTTTTGGGGTAGGCGGGATCGTTCGATGTCTTGAACCATGGCAGAAACTCTCTTTTTGTTTGGCTGAAGGGCAAAATTATAAAAGATGGTCTAAAAAGCTTAACACTAGATGGAGATATCAACATCGTTTTAACACTCTAGGTATAGCGTATTTCGCCAAATCCGTCAGGATATGCAAAGATGCTTTATTATAGGTCAGAAGAACTATCCTTAGATTTTATTTCTGGTTCCCAGCGTCTCGCGGGGAATCCTATAATCCTATCTAGAGGCTCTGCCCCGTATCTAACTGGAGCCAGGTATGTGTTTAGCGTGACCCCCTCTAACTCCCCTTGCAAAGGGGGAGTGCCGGAGTTTCCCCCCTTTGCTTTCGCAAAGCGTGCCCGGAGGGCGTAGGGGGATTGAGGGGGGTAAGGCCAGGGTTTTCCGGCTTCGCTAAACACATACGGAGCCAGAGGCTCCTGTTGGGGTACCGAGCCAG
>JAYKIC010000510.1:0-4439 GCA_035284985.1 Leptolyngbyaceae cyanobacterium | reverse complement strand
AGGAAAGGGAGATGCACCCGCGCTACCTTTTACTCATATTTAAACAGTACCCCTATCCATGGTCAAATGTATCAAAGAATACAAACGTTTAAATATTTAGCGCAATAAAAAGCACCCAATCGGGTGCTCCTAAGAAAAGAGAGAGAAACAGAATGTGCGTAGCTTGACGTTTGTTGACTTAGGTTTACCACAGCCCTAGTAAGGATTCTGTTGTAATCGTTACGAAGGGATTGGGGTGGTCCATACGGTTTTAGCGCGATCGTTCCGTAATGGCGATTTCAAGTTAAGTCTAACCGTTGCGCTGTAAAAACCATGCCCCCCTCTAGTCGAACCTCATTATTCCGTTCCATGATCCCCAGGGTGCGCCCGTTGCGAAAGCGGATGGTGGCCATCTCGATCAGCCTTCTCAGCCTGGGACTGGGTGCCTGCGGTATGGTCCCCGGCACCAGTATCCAAACCGTTGAACCGGGCTATGCAGGTCTCAAAATCCAGCTATATGGGGCCAAAAAGGCATCGAAAATGCCGAGTTGGTGACGGGCCGAGTGTGGTATAACGGTTACACCGAAAACGTGGTGATTTTTCCCACCTTTGTGAATACCTATCCCTTTACCCAAGCGGCCACTGAAGGATCACCCGTGGATGAGTCCGTGGTGTTCTCGGTGGGGAGAAGTCCCGTATCCGCTGATGTCGGCGTATCCTTTGGGTTTAACACGTCCCCGTTAGACGACACGTCCCCCAAGACGAACCTGCACCAATTTTATGAAACCTATCGCAAAACCCCGGATGAATTTCGGGCTAATGAGTTGCGGAATGGGTTGCGGAATTGCTTTGGTGAGGTGGCCGAAAATTTGGAGTTAACCCCGTCCATGTTGCCCACGAATCAGCAGAAGCTGGTGCTATCGGTTTCGGAGTGTATGCAAACTCGCTTTCCCAACATTGTGATTCAGGATGTTTCGTTGTTAGGACCGTTGCGTCTACCACCCCAGATTCAGGCGAGTATTGACGATCAGTTTGCGGCTCAGCAAGCAGCTCGGACAGCGGAATTCAACCGTCAAAAAGTGGAGGCAGAAGCGGCTTCCAATGTAGAGCAGGCTAAGGGTGAAGCTCAGGTTTTGTTGGAGCGGGCACGGGCTGAGGCAGAAGCCAATCGAATTCGGGCCGAGTCCGTGTCGCCCCAATTGTTAGAACTAGAGCGTTTGCGAATTGAACAAACCCGCGCCGATCGCTGGAATGGGGAGGAAGCCCCAATTATTCAAACTCCCAATGTTCAACTAGGCGGAACGGTGCAAACCACAGCGGAATAACTCACGCCTAAACTATGTTCATGACTGTGAATAACTCCCTCTTTCTCCATGATTCTTGTTGCGGGGAAAGGGGGAAGGGGGCGGTGGCGCAACGCCAGTCGCCCCATTTTGACTCACCCCACACTAAGGCGATCGCCCCCTCTTTCCCATCTCCCTTATTTTCGTGGAAGAATGCGATCGCCCTCACCTCAACCACCCTTGTTTCTGGGGAGAGGGGCGATGGCGCAACGCCACTCTGAAGGAGTATCGCTCCATCCCATTTCACTTCACAGTAGAGCGATCGCCCCAAACCGATTCTGGCTCAATCTAGCTTCGATGATTCAACGTGATGGGCGAATCTGCCCTAGCGTTTACGTAAGGACTCATAACTCAGCAACATCACTAGAAATGCTTTAGCCTCTACCTGCTTACGAACAAGTTGCCAGCGGCGAAAGGCATCCTCGGCCATTTCAACCAGATCTAAGGTTTCTCTTCGAGTAAAACTATGGGAAAGGTCGTAATCAGCTTGATGGCGAGCATCTTGTAAATCGACAAACGCTGAAGCAACTGTCATTAAATCAAGTGAAATAGATCCTGTAAATGCTCCTGAAATTTTGGGTGTGAGGGTACCGCCTGCAAAAGCTCTAGCCGCAGTCTTCATCGCACTATGATTGAAAGCGCGTCTCATCAGACCTTGAAAAGGCTGAAGCTCGTTACCTCGCAGCAATAGCTTTGCGGCTTCGCCTGTTAATAGATGAAACAGGCTGTAGTATGCCGCAGAGATCGCTCGACGCAAGCTTGCCTGTTTGGGACGCTTTGGCTCACGGGTCGCTAATTGTCTGGCCTGTGTTAAAAGGTCTTTGGCAAGGCTCATACCGTTACGATGTTGTTAGATGCTGGAAGCTGCTTGTCTTCACTCTCGGAGCGAAAGCGGACGTAAACCCAATGGGGAATGCCAGTCTCTCTAAATAGTTGTGTTGCTTGTTGCCGAATCTCAGTTCGATTTTCTAAGGTCCATTGAGTTTCAATATCTGCGTCTTTGAAAACAACCCAAAGCCAAACCGCTGGCTCTCCTTCTGCTTCAAAGCCAAGTTCGTAGTGAAGTCGCTTTACAGATTCAGGGAGTTCAGTTCTCAGCTTTTCTATGGCGATTTCTACGGCTGCACTAGATGGGTCGTTCATTATGTGGTTCCCTGCCTGGGAGACTGGGTTACTATACATACTTACTAAATCCAATCCTAACACGGGTGAAACAGCTTCAATGATTCAGGCGATCGCTCCATGTTGTCAACTCAGCGATGGCGCAACGCCACTCCGATAGGAGTATCGCCCCCTCTTTTCCATCTCCCTTGTTTTCGTGGTCCCCTCTCTCTCCATAACACTTGTTTCTGTGAAGAAGTGCGATGGCGCAACGCCACTCTGAAGGAGTATCGCTCCATTTGTTTTATATTAAAGCGATCGCTCTCTATCCCCACTATTTTCCAAAATGCAATCATTCCCTAACGGTGAAGTGCAGCGGCGGCAGACAACCTTGAACTCAGCACCAGCAGCTTTCGTCCGTCCGCTGCCACGCAGTGTTAGCTGGCTGCATCTGCCGCATATAAATTAACAGCCAAATTGCTCGGAAAACAGATCAATTACACTATTTTGCATCTCAGACTGTGACTGTTCAAGTTCTTCCCGTAATAAGATGGTATTTCTTGTTCTTTCTACAACTTGGCTGAATGCGGCAGAATCAGTTGGTATGGCAATAATAATGTTTGAGATATGATGAGGTTCAAGGTGCTGTTGTACTGAGCCGTATTCGTTCAAAATCATTTGATCGAGAGCCATTTTTGACTGCAAAAAGGCATAGGTATACAACCGTAAATTTTCATCTGGAATTCTAACTCGAATCAAATCATCAGAAACGATTAATCCATTTAAACGGTTGGTTATAAATGCTACACGCCCTATGCTGCCAGATCTTGTAATGAGAATGTCACCTCGATAAACCCGAACTGCTGTTAAAGCTGCAATCTGCCTGGCAGAAGCCTTTGATAAATCTAATAGCTTTGCACTGTCGCCCTTTTCTTGTAGTACAGCCGACGGTGTAAAATATGGCTCTACAAATTCTCCATCCTGTTCAACAATCAAGTTTTCCGTTTTTAAGCGCGGACCCTTAAATATTCTGACTCCAGCACAAATTTGCCCTAGAGTATTAATAGACCAATCATCAGAACCATCAAGAGATTCAAGCTTCCGAATGGTTTCGTTTAGATCAGGTAAGTATGCTTGAGGATTAATCCTGAGATCGCCATTGATATCTGACAAGTTGATCGAGAAGCGATACTCAGATGGTTGAAGGCTATTTTGAAGAAATCTATTGTAGTCTTCTAGAATTTCATCCAGATCATGGTCAACAACTTCTAAGTCAGAGCCACTATCATCTTCTTTAAAAATTGGTATTCCTTCGCTATCTTGTCCAATTTTCTTGGAAATTGCCATAAAAATTGGATAATCATCTGGAGGACTTTCATTAAGTCCATTTTTTTGAATAAAGACTAAGCAAGTCCTAACACCTGTATGTGGTTGAAAAGTATTTTTATGGCAGTTAATTACAGCTAAAAGCCTCGCGTCACGGAAAAGCAGTTGTCTAGCTGGAAAATATGTTTGGGTATCAAGAAAACTTTTTGGCATAACAATGCCAATTCTGCCACCAGGTGAAGCCCATTGCAAACAACGTTCAAAAAACAGCATTTCAGGCGGCACACCGTCATCGAGTTCAGAAGTCGCTTGATATTTACCTTCCCGTATTGTCCATTTAAGACCACAATTGAAGTTATCTAGTATTTTCTTATCTGAAATTCGTCCCTCTCCTACTCCTGCAAAGGGAGGATTGGTAAGAATCAGAGTAGGCTTACCCTCTCCAGCTAGCGCACGAACATGCTCATTTAAGTGACTAATAGAATCTAGACTATCGCCTTGAGTCATACCAGTATGACCATCGCCATTAAGGATCATGGCAGTTTTGGCAATTTTCACAAGTCGTTTGCTAATTTCTACCATAAAAAGACGAGTTCTATGGCGATCTAGCTGTCTCTGCTTGGCAATTCCTGTTGAGTTTGAAGAAAGAATTTTGCGTCGAACATAACGCATTACTCCTGTTAAAAATCC
>JAYKIC010000509.1:0-5063 GCA_035284985.1 Leptolyngbyaceae cyanobacterium | reverse complement strand
CGCGATCGCCATATCGGTTTGGTGTTTCAAAACTATGCCCTGTTCCCCCATCTCACCATTGCCCAAAATATTGCCTTTGGCATGAAAGAGATTCCCCCCTCCCAACGGGTCGCTGAAGTACAGCAATACCTGGATCAAATTGGCTTGCCGGAATTGGGCGATCGCTACCCCCATCAACTTTCTGGCGGTCAACAACAACGGGTCGCTCTGGCTAGGGCGATCGCCAGCAAACCGGATATTCTGCTGCTGGATGAACCCCTATCAGCCTTGGACACCTATCTACGGAGCCACATCGAAAAACTCCTGATTGAAGTGCTATCCCAATACCAAGGCATCACCCTATTCATCACCCATAAATTAGAGGAAGCGTACCGAGTCTGCACCAACTTACTGGTCATGTCAGGGGGGCGTATCCAAGCAGGCGGCAGCAAGGAAGAAATTTTTGAAGACCCGCCCACCTTTGAAGTGGCCAAGGTCACAGAATGCAAAAACTTCTCCCGTGCCTGCCAAATTGATCCCGATTACATCGATGCCTTGGATTGGGACTGTACCCTGGAAGCCTCCCACTCCTTACCATCAGGAGTCGGCTATGTGGGCATTCGCGCCCATCATATTAAATTTCCTCAGCACCCATATCAAACCAATACGTTCCCCGGCTGGGTCGCCATGACCACCGCCACCCAGCATCGAGTCACGGTCTATATCAAGCTCCACAGCCCACCCCTTTCGCCCCAGGACTATCATCTACAAGCGGAAGTCTACCGGGAAAAGTGGGAGATGTTATGCGATCGCCCCCTCCCCTGGCACATCTGGTTGGAACCCACCCGCCTGATTACCATGTCCCAGTAACAACATCATAGGGCGGGCACGGGGGCACCGCCCTTACATATAGAGGAGAGGAGGATATCTGATGGGTTATGATCCCGATCGCCATCATCGTCGGTCGATCCGCCTGAAAGGATACGATTACGCCCAAGCGGGAGCCTATTTCGTGACCATCTGCGTTCATCAGCGGCGATCGCTCCTAGGACAAATCATTAACGGTAGCCTTCAGCCATCTCCCGCAGGTGTTATGGTTCAACAAGTTTGGGATGAAATGCCCCAACATTATGCAGGGGTTGAACTCGATGCCTTTACCCTCATGCCTAACCACATCCACGGCATCATTGTTTTATGTCCTACAGAGGCGATCGCCCAGCCTTTAACCTTAGGAGACGCAGTTCATCGCTTCAAATCCTTTACCACCGCCCAGTATCGCAAAGGCGTTTACGACCAAAACTGGGAACCCTTCGCAGGCCGTTTTTGGCAACGCAACTACTACGAACACATTATCCGTAACGAGCAATCGCTCAATCATATTCGTCATTATATCGCCACCAACCCCCAACGCTGGGTAGATGATACCCTCAATCCCAGTCATCCCAAATCCATCTCACCCCCATAGCGCGGGGATACAGGGCGGGCACGGGGGCACCGCCCCAACCAGACATCCGGTAAGGCTCACCCACCCACCCCGTAAGGGCAATCCCCCCGTGGTTGCCCTTTCCCCGTGGTTGCCCTTTCCCCGTGGTTGCCCTTTCCCCGTGGTTGCCCTTTCCCCGTGGTTGCCCTTACGCACCTGCCCCCGATCCTGCGATCGCACAGTAGATACAGGGCGGGCACGGGGGCACCGCCCCAACCAGACATCCGAGACGATCGCCCAGATCCCGTAAGGGCAATCCCCCCGTGGGTGCCCTTACCCCGTGGGTGCCCTTACCCCGTGGTTGCCCTTACCCCGTGGGTGCCCTTACGCCCCTGCCCCCCGATCCTGCGATCGCACAGTAGATACAGGGCGGGCACGGGGGCACCGCCCCAACCAGACATCCGGTAAGGCTCACCCACCCACCCCGTAAGGGCAATCCCCCCGTGGTTGCCCTTACTCTTGCCCCCCTACAGGGCGGGCACGGGGGCACCGCCCCAACCGAAGATATCGGGCGGAGACAACCCGAATCCATCGGATCAATTAAATTAAAAGTAAATTAAAAGTAAATCAAAAGTAAATCAAAAGTAGATGCCCAACCATGACCCCAAGCCCTAGTCCTAGCCCTGCGCCCAAGCCCCCTCTAGCGGAACAAATCGCTGACCTCGCCATCAAAGTGATCCGTCCCGGTGGTGTGACCGCTGGTGGCGTGGGAGCCATCTGGTTTCTGTTTCTCGAAAGTGATATTCCCAGGGCGATCGCGTCCTTCATCATCGGTACGGCCATTTCCTACGGGGCAAAGCTATTGGAGCCGATTCACAAAGGCAATCAGGCGCGATTGACGAAAACCGGGGAAGCCATCAACCAGGTGATCGACGACAGCCTGGAGAAGTTGCTGGCGCGGCTGATGGCCCAGGCGAAACATGGCACCTTGGAGGAACGGTATCTGGCTTGTCAGGCGATGGCCTGTCAGGCATTGCGATCGGAGGGGGTAATTCAGCGCGATCGCATTCTCATTCCCTTGCTAGCTGAGGTATTTGTCACTCTCAGCGTTGACATTAGCGCCACGGCGGCGGGATACAAAGCCTGGGCACTGGATGCAAGAGAGGGGGAACCGCTGGCTTGCAAAGACCTCAACATCTGGGATTTTTTGAGTAGAGCACAGGACAATCCCGCCTTCCGTCAAATGGCGATCCTGGCTTGGGGTGGGTCGGGCAAAACCACAATGCTGAAGCATGTGGCCTACTGCTACGGTTCCAACCAACTGCCCCCCAACGCCCCCAAGCAAAAATACATCCCGTTTCTGCTGCTGCTCCGCAAACACCGGGGAATTACAGCTCAAGCCAACGCCCCAACGCTGCCTGAAATCATTGCCACCCTCCACATTCCCACCTTGCCCGATGCCGATGATTTGCCGATCGAAGCTCCTTGGGTGGAAAAGATTTTACAAAACGGACGGGCGATCGTGATGCTGGATGGGTTTGATGAGGTGCCCAAGGATCAGCGACCAGCGGTAGCCGCGTGGATCAATCAACAGATGGGACGCTACAGTAAATCCGTGTTTATCGTCACGGCTCGACCCAAAGCCTATCAGGAGCAGCATGAACGGGTGTCCGACCCAGCCCAGCGGCTTGAACTGCCCATGTCCCTGTGGGTGCAGAATTTTAACGAATCCCAGCGGCGGGACTTTGTGGAAAAGTGGTACTTCTGCCAGGAAAAAATGGCAAATGCGGGACGCAATACCCCGGATGTGCGCGACACCGCCAAGCAGGAAGCGGCAGATTTATTGCAGCAAATTGAGAGCCGTCAAGAGTTGCAAGACTTGGCGAAAAATCCCCTATTGCTGAATATGATGGTCAATTTTCATCGCCGCAATGTAGGGGCGAAAATTCCCCAGCGGCGGGTGGAACTATACGGGGAAATCTGTCAGTTGCAAATCAAGGATCGGCCCCAGGCACGACAACTGGAAACCCTGTTGACCCAGTGTGAGGCGCTGACGATTTTGCAGCAGGTGGCGCTGACGATGCAGATGCAGCGATTGGAGCGGATCGAGCGGGGGGCATTGCTGGCGGAATTGGGCCAGATTTTGCAGCAGGAAGGGGAAGCCATCGACCCCGCAGAGTTTTTGGAGCAGGTGGTGCAGATTAGCGAACTGCTGGTACGGCAGGAGGATGAATATGAATTTGCCCACTTGAGCTTTCAGGAATATCTGGCGGCTTCCTACATCGCGGCGACCCAGCAGGAAACCCTACTGTATGGCTATCTGGAGGATGACAAGTGGAAACCGACGATTTTGCTCTATGTGGCGCTGGTGAAAAATCCGACGACGCTGCTGGAACAGGCGATGCAGCAGGGAGCGATAGCGTTGGCGGACCAATGTTTGCGGGAGTTGCCCAAAACCAAGCGATTGCCCCCGGCCCTGGCGGAAAAGTTGGCGGCACTGACCGAGACCATTACAGATGCCCGGTATCAAAAGCTGGAGGAATATTTGAAAAATGGCCAGTGGAAAGAGGCGGATCATGAAACCTATCGGCTGATGATTACCACCGTGGGCAAGGAGGAGGGCCAATACTTCACATCAAAAGAAGAAATCCTTAATTTCCCCTGTGATGTGCTGCTGACGATCGACCACCTCTGGGTCACGCATAGCCAGGGTAAATTTGGCTTTAGTGTGCAAAAGGATATTTATGTGAACCAGTGTGGCGGTGTGCCCGATGGCCAGTATGATCAAAAGGCGTTTAGAAAATTTGGTGATGCCGTGGGTTGGCGAGAAAATGGTAGGTGGGAGTTCAATGTAAAATTTGACACATCATCGCCTAGTGGCCACCTCCCTTTAGGGGGGGTTGGATGGTTGGGGAGGAAGAGGGGAGAGGAGTGGTTAGGTGTGGTAAATCTCTTCTCTCGCATCGCGCATTGTAAACTGTAGCAGATAACGGCTCCAGCTTGATCAAACATCATTATTTTGGACCGACTCGCCACGGGGTTTTAGGGGGTTCGTCGATCCGTTACCGGGTACCCGTGGTTAGCCCGTCTCCGTAAATTGCATTATGGCAATGTCAGGATTGAGACAATTCGCCAACACAAATTTTCGGGCCACCGCATCCACTTGTTCCGCAGGTAGCGTCCAGCCCTCCCACAAGCTTTGCTGTCCCGGACTCACTTTCTTGGCTTTGATCCGCTGTTTGAGTGCTGCCAGCTTTTTGCTGCCCCAATGACTTTTGCGTTCCGCCTTGGGCTTGGGCTTATACCGCTGACAAAACCGCCGATAGGTCGCTGCACAAAGATCCAGGGTTTTACCCAATACGAGAAAAGCCGGATGCCATTCGGTCAGTCCATCCTGGGTCAAGCGGTCATAGGTGCCATAGTTGCTAAAGTCATAGAAAAATCCTGATTGCATATCTGCCGCCTTGGGATTGGCATGGATATAGCGCAGAGTATTCAGCACCCGCCGATAGTCCGTATTGGGGAACCCAGAACTGTGATACCGCTTCTCCCAAAAGTGCCCCGTCCGATTTAGCATTCTGTTGAAGCACATTGCACTATACCAATTGATCCAGTGCATAATTTTGGGCAAATCTTCTGGCTGGGCTGGTTCCAGCAAATA
>JAYKIC010000508.1:0-6321 GCA_035284985.1 Leptolyngbyaceae cyanobacterium | reverse complement strand
ATGACCCCGACTCGATGGCGGCGGTGGTGGTAACAAATTTAAATGTGCTGGCTGGGGGAAACCCCTGGAGTGCCCGATTAACAAAGGGAAATTCGAGTTTTTGCAGCCGTTGCCATTCGGCACTGGAAATGGACGTGGCGAACACATTGGGGTCATAGGTAGGCCGACTGGCCATGGCTAAAACCCCACCATTGCGGGGGTCAAGGGCAACCACGGCCCCTCGCAAATCCCCTAGAGCCGCTTCGACAATTTTTTGCAATTCTAAGTCGAGGGTTAGCTGAACATCGTCACCCCGCTGGGGTGGTTTTTCCCCTAACACTTGCAACACTTGCCCCAGACCATCCACTTCCACCTGCTGGCCGCCCCATTCTCCCCGGAGTTGGGATTCAAAGGCCACTTCAGAACCAGTCTGGCCAATAATATCCCCCAGGCGATAGCCCTGATCTTTAAGATTGGCTAAATCCGCTTCGCTGATTTCTCCGGTATAGCCCAACACATGGGCGGCGACATCGCCATTGGGATAGAATCGTTCAGTTTCCGTTTCGATTTGCACCCCTTGCAATTCCGATTGATATTCCAAAAGAGCGGTTAATTCCTTTGTCCCAACGTCGCGGGCAATCCGCACGAGGGTGGGGGTGTTCTCTCCAGCTTGTTCGAGGCGATCGCGAATATCCTGGGGGGGAAGATTTAAAATTTCGGCCAACCGTTCAATTAACACTTCCCGGTTTTCCGCATCGCTGTCAAACGGCCAAAAATATACCCCATAGGACACTCGGTTCTCGGCTAAGACCGCCCCATTGCGATCCAGAATGCGGCCCCGCTCTGGGGGTTTGGGCAAGAGGCGAATTCGGTTGTCGTCGGCCAGTTGACGGTTGCGATCGCCCTGTACCATTTGCAGGTAAAACAGGCGAGACCCAATCCCCCCCGCCAACAGGAGGGTAATGATTCCCATAATGACAACCGACTGAAGATACTTGCCAACCGTGCGACCACTATCACGGGTGGTTGGAGCAGAATTGATTGGAGTGCGAGAAATGGATGCCATAGACTAAACAACGCAATAGGGAAATCTATCCTCCAGTCTAGTGTAAATCCCATGGGAGAAAGCGATGACCGCCCTATACCTTGGTGTAGCAACGCTACAGAGGTTAGAACGGTTTTGGGGGGAGATAGAAATTGGGCATAACGCGGCTCCCTTATCCTTGTTTTTTTGAGGAAAAGTCACCCATTCAAACCAGTTTTTTGTAGGGGGTGGGCACTAAACATCCACCTCCTAGAAATGACTCCAACCAGGGATTAAACTAAACTAGGAGGACGATATCCCAAGCCAGCCACGACATTTTCTTGAAAATGGCGCACCTCTAAGGGGTTGGCTAAGCCATGGGACACAATTGCAATATTATGACGTTTCATCACAATAACGGGCACCATGCTGAGGTCCAGATCGTCAAAGGCACGGCTGACGGGGGGGGTGGGGACATAGGGAATACCATTTTCGTTTAAGAAAGCTTGCCAATCTTTGCCAGCCTCTAAATCTAAGGCCGGGTCGATGATAAAACGCACCAGCCAAAAGTCATTGAGGAAAATGACCGTCACACAGTGGAGATGCGATCGCCAAGCTTGCCGTAGACTAGCCAGGACTCTCTGCGCCAGACTGGCATTACCGAAACAGTAGAGAAAGACCATGACATTAAACCTAGAAAACTCCATTCCCAATCTAGTGCAACAATCTGAAGAACTTATGAAGAAACTCTCTCTAATGCCGATCAAAATCAATTATGCTTCAAGCCCATGCCGACTAAATGTATCTTGCTAATTGACGACCAACGGGATATTCATACCGTTGTTGAATTAAGCCTGACAATGACAACATCGTGGCAGGTGATCATGGCCTTGTCGGGGGAGGAGGGGGTGGCGCAAGCTGTGCAGCACCAACCCGATGCTATTCTGTTAGACGCGATGATGCCTGTCCTGGATGGCGTTGGCACTTTTGCACTATTGCAAGCTCGACCAGAAACTCAGCAGATTCCTGTCATTTTTTTAACGGGGAAGGGGGAGGCGGGCGATCGCCGTCAGTTTTACGCCCTAGGAGCCAAAGGCATGATTATGAAACCCTTTGAACCTCAGACTTTAGCGAGTCAAATCGCGGGTTTTTTGGGGTGGGAGTTGTAGGGCGATCGCTCCTTCCACAAAACTTAATTCGAGCATTCTGAAGCAGTGCCTATAATTGGGGCGATGGCGCAACACAACTCCGTGAGACATATCGCCTATTGCCCCCTTAAGGTTTGAAGCTGAACGTGGTCGAATATGAACGCAGTCGAGATTGAAGAAACCGTTTCCCAACTTGCTGAGGCCCCGTTTGACCCAGAGGAATTTCCCTTCGCCTTCCTCGAAGCCTTCGGCAATAAGACGACGACGATTAAGAAACTGAGGAGTCAGAGCAATAGCTCTAATAAATCTGACGTGGGTGGCGTTCTCCAGCGCAACAATATTCACCTCAAGGTATGTACTGAGGGCGAGGTGGCGGCAACCCTGACCGCCCTGCGGGAGAGTCCAGCGACTACTAAGCAAAAAGCAAAATTTATCCTGGCGACCGATGGTAAGAATTTGGAAGCTGAGAACTTGGTGGATGGGGAAACGGTCGCCTGTGCCTATCCCGATTTCCATGATCATTTTGGCTTTTTCCTGCCGTTGGCTGGGATTACGACCGTTAAACAAATTCGAGAAAATGCCTTTGATATCAAGGCGACAGCCCGCTTAAATCGCCTTTATGTTGAACTGTTGAAAGATAACCCAGAGTGGGATACGGCAGAACGGCGAGAAGAGATGAATCATTTCATGGCCCGATTGATCTTCTGCTTTTTTGCGGAGGACACCAATATTTTCTGTCGGGAAAACTTGTTTACCGATACGGTGGCCCGGATGAGTGCCAGTGATTCGTCCAATACCCATGAGGTGTTGTCGGAGATATTTCGGGCGATGGCGACTCCGATAAAACAGCGAAAGGCGATCGCCATTCGCAACTGGGCTAATGACTTTCCCTATGCCAATGGGGGATTGTTTGGCCCTCATCCCCTAGCCCCTTCTCCCAAGACGGGAGAAGGGGGACCGGAGGTGGGAGAAGGGGGACCGGAGGCGGCTGTCTCTCCCCTCTCCCGTTCTGGGAGAGGGGCCGGGGGTGAGGGTCTGAAAAACGCCAGGGGTGAGGGTGTTCCCCGCTTCAGCCGGATAGCGCGATCGTACTTGCTGCACGTTGGTAATCTGGACTGGACGAAAATCAACCCGGATATCTTTGGCTCCATGATTCAGGCGGTGGCCGATGATGAGGAACGGGGTGCCTTGGGGATGCACTATACCAGTGTGCCGAATATCCTCAAGGTGCTGAATCCGTTGTTTTTGGATGATCTGCGGGAGCAACTGGAAAACGCTGGGGATAATGCTCGGAAGCTGTTGAACCTGCGAAAGCGAATGGCTCGGATTCGGGTATTTGATCCGGCCTGTGGCTCTGGTAACTTCCTGGTGATTGCCTATAAGGAAATGCGGCAGATTGAGGCGGAGATTAATCGTCGTCGGGGAGAACCCGATATCAAATCTGAGATTCCGCTGACGAATTTTCGGGGCATCGAAATTCGGCACTTTTCCTGTGAGATAGCACGGCTGGCGTTGATTATTGCCGAGTATCAGTGTGATGTGGTGCATCGAGGGCAGCAACTAGCCCTGGCTGAATTTTTGCCATTGAAAGCGGATAACTGGATTACCTGTGGCAATGCCTTGCGGTTGGATTGGTTGAGTATTTGCCCGCCGACAGGGACGGATGTGAAAGTACTGCGGGAGGATGCGGATTTATTTAGTGAGCCGGAAGCGGCGGCAGAGGTGGAGTTTGAGAACGAGGGAGGAGAAACATATCTCTGTGGAAATCCACCGTATCTTGGGAAGGGGAAGAAAGACACAGCGCAATTAGACGATATGAGGTTCGTTCTAGAGCATTACACCAAGAAATATGGCTACGTTGATTATGTGGGGTGCTGGTTTATTCGTGCAGCAGAGTACCTTCAGTGTACAAGAGCTTCAGTTGCACTCGTTGCAACAAACTCTATTTGCCAAGGAAGACAGCTACCTCAACTTTGGCCTCATGTGTTGCGACAAAATGTTGAGATTTTTTTCGCTCACCATTCATTTAAGTGGTCGAATAGCGCAGCAAACAATGCTGGTGTTACATGCGTAATTATTGGCATATCAACAATTAATCAAAATCGAAGTAAGCATATTAACTACGGAGAATTTTCAAGAGTTGTGTCGAATATAAATGCTTATTTGATCGATGGAGAAAACATTTATATAGAGAGTGTTCCAAAACCTTTGTCTGATACTGTATCGACTATGCTCACTGGGAGTGTTCCTAATGATGGTGGCAATCTAATATTGTCCCAAGAAGATACCAGTAATTTAGTCAGTCTCAATCAATCATGCCATAGATTTATTCATCCTTTTTTTGGATCTCAGGATTTTCTTCAAGGTCATATACGAAATTGCTTGGTAATCAAGGATGAGGATGTTGAAACTGCAAAAACAATACCGGAAATCAATCGGCGTTTAGATGAGATCTCAAGGCTGAGAGCGGTTAGTAAGAAAAAAGAGACAAGAGATCTGCTAGCAGCAGTTCCGCATCGTTTTCAGCATCGAGGTGAAATTCCTTGTCGCTGTGCAATTATTGTGCCTTCTGTTAGTTCTGAAAGGCGAGAATGGTTTCCCGTCGGTCTGCTTCCGGCTGGTACAGTGATTTCAAATCTCGCATTCATGATAGTAGATGGGCCTCTTTTCAATTTAGGATTGCTATCGTCACGTCTGCACCTAGTCTGGATCGCCACCGTCTGCGGCAAGCTCAAAACCGATTTTCGCTACTCCAACACCCTCGGCTGGAACACCTTCCCCGTCCCCACCCTCACCGAGCAAAACAAAACTGATCTCACCCGCTGTGCGGAAGATATCTTGCTGGCACGGGAACACTATTTTCCAGCCACCATTGCCGATATGTATGACCCGAATCGGATGGATACCGAGTTTCCCCTGGTGCGCCAAGCCCACGATCGCAACGACGAAGTGCTAGAACGGATTTACATTGGTCGCCGCTTCAAAAACGATACGGAGCGGCTAGAGAAACTGTTTGAAATGTATACCAAGATGACGGCGAAGTAAATTGCCTCGGAACAGACCGTCCAGCCTAAAATCAGCAGTAGCATAGAGAAAAAGGATACCCAACATGACGAAAGAATTCGATCGGATTACCGTTAACCCACAAGTGTGCCTCGGTCAGCCAACGATTCGGGGGATGCGGATCACCGTAGGATTCGTCCTAAAACTGTTAGCCAGTCACTTATCTGTCCAGGAAATTTTAGAGTCTTACCCAGAGTTGGAAGAGGAAGATATTCGCCAAGCGCTTAACTATGCTGCCTGGGCAGTGTCTGATCGCAGTGTCAGTTTTACTTCAGCATGAGCAGTCTACGTTTGCTATCTGACGTTCACATTTCACCGCTGACCGTAGCCGTTTTAAATGCACAGGGCTACAACACCGTGCGGACTACCTGCAACTGCTGCCGATATCGAGATCTTAGAACTTGCCAGAGTGGAAGGCAGAGTCGTCTTAACCCAAGATTTAGACTTTTCCATTAGTGACGACTCCGTTCGCGTTCGTCAACTGCCAATTCGTCAGAGTAATATCTAATTCCCTCGGCGGTCACACCTTCCTTCCACCCTGACCGAGCAAAACAAAACCGAACTCAACCACTGCGCTGAAGAGATCCTGCTGGCACGGGAACACTACTTTCCCGACGCGATCGCCGATATGTATGACCCGGAGCGGATGGATACAGAATTTCCCCTGGTGCGAGAAGCCCGCGAGACTCCTGCGGAGTCGCTTCGCAATCGCAACCACGAAGGGCTAGAGCGCATCTACATCGGTCGCCGCTTCACTGGTTATCTTGAATAGGGCGACACCGTTCGCGAAGCGTTCCCGCAGGGAAAACGCCTGGAAAAGCTGTTTGAGATGTACACAAGGATGACTAACTCTAAATCCTAAAACATATGATTCAAATTCAACTGAACTTACCGGAAAACGCCTTCTCTGCCCTCCGCAGCAGCCCAGACGAATTTGCCCAAGAATTACTCATAGCAGCAGTGGTCAAATGGTACGAAGTTGATTGACTGACAAAACTTTGCCCCTCTTCCCTAAATCCCTTCTCCCAAAAGGGGAGAAGGGACTTCAAACCAGGTTCTTGGGTCGAAAGCCCCTCTCCCGCTCTGGGAGAGGGGTTGGGGTGAGGG
>JAYKIC010000507.1:0-5801 GCA_035284985.1 Leptolyngbyaceae cyanobacterium | reverse complement strand
CTCCATACCGCGTCCAGTTTTGGGGAAGTGTTATCTCGGCGGATGAAAAAGGTGCCAGCGTTGCAAGGGGTGGTGGTGACAAATATGTTTTTTGAACCTTCAACCCGCACCCGCAGTAGTTTTGAGCTAGCGGCCAAACGGCTTTCGGCGGATATCCTCAATTTCTCCCCCAGTACCTCATCCCTGACGAAGGGGGAAACCATCCTGGATACGGCCAAAACCTACCTGGCCATGGGCACAAACTTGATGGTGATTCGCCATCGCCAAGCCGGGGTACCGTTGGCGATCGCCCAGGAAATGGACCGTCTCAACACCAACGTCGGCATCCTCAATGCTGGGGATGGACAACACGCCCACCCCTCCCAAGCCCTGCTCGACTTGTTCACCCTTTGCACCGTCCTCAATCCCGATCGCCCTCAAATTGAAGATCTAGCCCATAAGAAAATTGCGATTGTGGGCGATATTCTCCACTCCCGCGTCGCCCGATCGAATATCTGGAGCCTGACCGCCAGTGGGGCCGATGTTCACCTCGCGGCCCCGCCCACCCTCTTACCCCAGACCTTTGCGGAATTTTGTACCCCCATTCCCAGCGGTGACATAACCCAGGCATTAGGGCAGACTTGGGCCAACCAGGCCCCATCTACTCCGCTGCCAGCCAAAATCCAAACTCTAAAATCCAAAATCCCCAACCCTCGCCGCCTCACCCTCCATCACCAACTGGAGCCAGCCCTCGACGGTGCCGATTTTGTCATGACCTTACGCTTACAGCAGGAACGGATGGCCCAGCATTTGCTGCCCAGTCTGCGGGAATATCATCAGCAATTCGGCATTACCCGCGATCGCCTCCAACGGTGCCAGCCCGATGTAAAAGTGCTGCACCCCGGCCCCACCAATCGCGGCATCGAAATTAGTTCTGATTTAATGGATGATCCGCACATCAGCTTAATTTCAAAGCAAGTGACCAGTGGGGTCGCCGTACGAATGGCCCTACTCTACCTCATGGGGGCAGGCCAATCATGACTATCCTGAACACGGTTAAGATTTGAGGTTTACTCCTCCCTGGGTCGGGAATACATTCTCCGGAAAGTTCACCCCTTCACCGTGCAGAGCATCCATAGGCTGACCCAAATGGAAACTGCACGGTGACGAAAAATATGTAATGGTTTGTAAAGATGTCCGCGTGCATCCACTTTGGTTTTCCCTGAAATATCTCCCTGAAATATCTCCCTGATCGATTACTGTACTAACTGCCCAGGAGTTGCGCTGTGAAAGCCCTACCCGTCTCCCCCACCCCCCACTTTCGCCAAGTCATCCAATGGATTCTCGATCCCGTTGGTTACATGCGCCAAAACTTTGAGCGCTGTGGCGATATATTTGTCGCCAATGTTTTACCGAACGGGAAGAATGCCCTCATCTTTGTGCAGGAACCCAAAGCTCTGCAATATTTGCTAACCCATGACAATGGTAAAACCCTCACAGCGCCGGGAGATGCCAACAGCATTTTAGAAAGTTTGTTGGGGAGCCAAGGACTGGTTTCCATCGAAACCCTCCAGCATCGCCAGCGTCGTCAGCTAGTCATGCCGCCGTTTCATGGTAATCGGGTCAAGGCATATGGCACGATTATCCAGCAACTCACCCAGGAGGCGATCGCCCAATGGCCGATGAATCAGGCGGTGGATGTCCGAACGGTGATGCAAAAAATTACGATGCGGGTGATCTTGCAAGCCGTGTTTGGTCTCAGTGCCGGACCCCGCCATGAAGCCCTCGATCAACTGCTGGCCAAACGCTTGAATATGACCAGTAACCCCCTATCCTCCGCCATCATCTTCTTTCCTTGGCTACAAAAGGATTTTGGGGCATGGAGTCCCGGTTATCGGATTCAACAATTGGCCCAGCAAACTGATGATCTCTTATTTGCGGAAATTCGAGAGCGGCGAACACAGACAGGGGGCGATCGCATCGATGTCCTTTCCCTCCTCCTGGCAGCCCGTGATGAAGACGGTAACGGCTTGACCGACCAAGAGCTACGGGATGATTTAATGACCTTACTAGTGGCGGGACACGAAACCACCGCCACCGCCCTCACCTGGGCCATTTACTGGATTCACACTTACCCGGAAGTCAAGCAAAAACTCCTAGACGAACTAGGACAAAGTCCCGCCGATCCAGAACAGTGGATGCGTGCCCCGTATCTTGATGCAGTGGTAAACGAAACCTTACGGATTCACCCCGTTGGCATGTTAACCTTTCCCCGACGGGTGCAACGCCCCCTTGAACTCTGCGGCTATCAACTGCAACCGGGTCAGGATGTAGTGGGCTGTATTTATCTGCTCCATCAACGGCCAGATCTCTATTCCGCCCCCCAAACCTTCCGCCCCGAACGGTTCCTAGAGCGACAGTTTTCACCCTACGAATTCATGCCCTTTGGTGGCGGAGTCCGCCGTTGTGTGGGAACGGCTCTGGCCCAAGCTGAAATGAAGATTGTCCTAGGAACGCTATTGACCCAATCAAACCTTGCCCTTGTGAACCAACAATCCGTTCAGCCCGGTCGCCGAGGTGTAACCTTGGGCCAACGACAAAGTGTCAAAGCCCAGATGCTGAGTCGTTGCACCGTAGACCCTAAACCATTGGTGCAAGTTTAGGGGGACGGCTTAGCCCCGTATAGATTAGAAGACCAAGGCTAGGTGCGAAAAATTCCTCATCCCCTGACCTTGGCACTTGACCTTAGCACTTCCCCTAACTGTAGCGACCGACAAATTGCTGGAGACTGCTCACATGCACCCCCTCCCCCAGCACCAGCATCTCCCACTTGCCATCCTCTCGGTACGCTTCCGCCAGCACAATTCCCGTATCATCTTTGAAATATTCATGGGATAAATTGTATCGGGCAATTTCAGTCTCCTCTTCTAGACTGATCAAACTGACATGAGCATTCCGAACTTGACCAAAGGTTTGTCGTCGCGGCACACATTCGTAAATATTGACAAAAAAGATCAGCTTGGCAATATCATCTGGGACTTGGGCCAAGTTGATCAAAATTTGCTCTTTATCATGGATGCCCTTAGCAGAAGTATCTGGATGCTCCTGATCCACCAAAATTTTAGCCGGAGTATCCTTCCCCTCCCCCGTCAGCTCATCCCCCAAATGGGAAATAGCCTCAGATGGATGTTGGGGATTGCTATAATAAACCACATCGGAACTTTTCCGCAGTTTATTATTTTCCCCCAAGCACAAAATCGAGATATCTAGATCAAAATCTGATTGAAACAACCCTTTAAGACCTTTTTTCTCAACTGAATCCCAACCCAACCCAAACAGAAGTGTAATCAATCCAGGTGCTTCTTTTTTTAAGGAAATTTTCTGACCTGTGGTTAATTTAATTGCCATGCACTCTATTTAATTCCTCTTTCTAGGCTGTTTTCGATCTGATGTTGTGGGGGTATTTTCATTAATACCAAGGGGGAAGTCATTGCTTCATCCGTTCTGTAGACGGTTAAGCAAACATCTTATTTGTTGGCTTGAATAAAAGGCAGATCATCTGATTGAATCTCCGGTTTAGTCTGTTCAGTCTCTTGGGCTTGAGACAATCGCAGCGAGAGGCGATGCCCCCACCAACGACAAAGCCAATGCATCGGGCGAAGACGTAGGCAACACCGATTAAGCCCAGGGTTTGCACAGCGGCCAAATCTAACTCGCAACCTGCCAATAGGAAGAAAATAACCAAGAAAGGTTCGCTGATATCTTCCACCGTGACAAAAATATTTTTCTTAGGTTGCGCTCGGTTTTTGGCGACGGTGGCTCCAAGGACGATGCAGGCTAACAGGTAGGATACGTGAATTTGATAGGCCAATCCAGCGCAGAGAAAGACAAAGCCAGTGATTTGTAAGAGACTCACTTTGCCTGCTCGGAGTCGCCCTGCCAGACGGGCCATCAACCACCCAATTATTAGGCCCAACGCGATCGCTCCCCCGATTTCCCATAGTCCTTTGAGGATTTCTGCTTGGGGTTCGCCTCTCCCGGTAAGGATTTCCGCCGTAATCAGCAACACTGTGAAGAGGATGACTCCCAGGATGTTGTCTAGGGCCAAGACCCTAACAATGGCGTTGGTGAGGGGGACTTTGGCGTTGGTTTCGCTAATCACATCCAAGGTGGCGGAGGGGGCGGAGGCGGGGGCTAATCCGGCTAGCAACATGGCTAGAATCAGGTCTCCTTGGATGAGGTAGGCGATCGCAAACACTAATACCGCTGCCACCAGAGTTTTGGCCAAGGAAATAGCTAGCACACCTGGCCCTTCCTTAAGCAGGTCAAAGTTCACAAACGCATCCCCCACCCGGAACGCAATCATCGATAGGGAAACATAGGAAATGGTGGGAAACAGTTCCACAATGGCTTCGGGAACCAGGTTTAGCATGGAAGGACCGACCAAAATCCCCGCTACCACCAACAAGGTGGCACGGGGCAGGCGGAGGGTACGGGCCAACGTGTAAGCACTCCCGCCAAACATGAGGAATAGCCCTAAAACAAAGATGTTGGGCAGTTCATGGGTTTGCATATCACTAGTTTTAAACAACTCAATATGACGGAATATCCCACAACTGTACATTACTCTAACGGCTAGCCTATACGTCGAAAGGTATAGGTTTTTACCCCTAGAAGATGAACTTAATAATGGGTTCCCGACTTCCGCTGATGCACTGCCGTTTTTGCGGTAGCGTCTAACACTTGACCTTGCTGCACGGTGGCATAGACTACCCAGTGATCCCCACATTCCATCCGACTGGCTACGGTACATTCCAAATAGGCCGATGCCCCCTTCAGAATGGGTGCGCCATTTTCAGCGGTATCCGTTTCGATCCCCTCAAAGCGATCGGCACCGGGTCCAAACGGTTTGAGAAAGTGGCGCATGAGGGGAATATAATTGCCGTCGGGCAGAATGTTCAGCACAAAGCTACAGCCTGGGAACAGGAGGGATTCGATCGCCCTTTCTTTGGCTACGGCCACGGTGAATCCAGGGGGGGTGAAGGTGGCCTGGGAAATCCACGACGCTAGCATGGCACTGGATACCGCTTCCCGCTGGGTGGTGACAATGGCCAATGAGCCGACGATGCGTCCCACGGCTTCCTCGGTGGCGGTGACGGTGGATAGGCTGCTGACGGGATCGGCGTTAAGGGCACGGGGTTGGCGGCGCTTCTGGGCTTTTTTGAGGCTTTGGGCAAAGTCCGTGCCTGCTTCTTCGCAGAATTTCAGGGTTTGATCGGTGGGTTTGAATTTAACCCGAATCGGTTCAAAGCCAAAGCTATACCCCGCGTCCTTTAATTTATTTTCCAATAAATCAATGGCTTCACCGCTCCAACCAAAGGAGCCGAATACTCCGGTGAGTCGGTCTTTGGGGACATTGGAGAGGACGATGCCGAGGGCGGTTTGAATTTGGGTAGGGGCGTGACCTCCTAGGGTGGGGGAACCGATAATGAAGCCTGCGGCCTGTTCCACAGCGGCTTTGATGGCATCGGGTTCGGTGGCTTCGCAGTTGATGGATTCCACCCGCACTCCGGCTTTGGTGAGGCCACGGGCGATCGCCTGGGCTAAGGTCGCCGTATTGCCATAGGCGGATGCATACAGTAACGCCACGGTTAAGGATTGATTTTGCTGGGTCTGACTCCACTGTTTATACAAATGAGTCAGTTCCACCAAGCCGTAGCGCACCATGGGACCATGGGCTGGGGCAAAGAAGGCGACCGGGCTAGGGGAGTTCCCTTCTTTAGGTAACAGGTCTTCCAGTTTTTCCAGGGCGGTCAACACCT
>JAYKIC010000506.1:0-3214 GCA_035284985.1 Leptolyngbyaceae cyanobacterium | reverse complement strand
GTCAACAGCCTATCTAACTTTTATCCCCCTGGTGGTCAAAACGTAGGGGAAATTGCCAACACAATCTTTCAAGAAGTACAGATTATTCCAGCCAACTACGCCTTCATTATCTGGGGCCTCATTTACCTCGGATTGATGGCCTATGGGGTGTACCAAATTCAGCCATCCCAGCGACAGGATCACCGCATACGCCAAACCAGTCGCCACTTAATCACCGCATGCATCATTCAAATCGGCTGGATTTACTTATTTACCCTGAAATATTTCTGGTTCTCCGTTGTTGCCATGCTTGGCATCTTAGCAGCACTCATTTTCGCCTACCAATCCCTTGGGATTGGCCGAGTAGCAGCAACGCGCCGCCGCCGCTGGTTGGCCCAAATCCCCTTTAGTATCTATTTGGCCTGGATTTCAGTGGCCACCGTGGTTAATGTTGCGTCTGCACTTTTTTACACTGGATTGCAGCCCAGTAGCCCTACCTGGACCGTGATCATGCTATTGGTGGGCGGTGCCCTTGCTGGGGGGATGATGTGGCGATATCAAGATACAGCCTTTGCCCTAGTATTTGTTTGGGCCTACGGAGCGATCGCCATCAGCCAGCAGGCCAATCTCACCATTGTTATAACCGCCCTATCGGTGGCAATCGGCCTCATTTTCTATGTAGTGTTCAGCACCGTTACCCGAACACGCTCACCCAAAAATCCATAAAAGATGGGTTAGAATAATTTACAAACTAGGCCACTCATGCCTCATCAAACGATAGCTAACGGTAAATATTTTTACAAAATTTAATTACTCATTACAAACTGTCCATTCAGCAATTTTTTAGGAGCTAACTATTTTGCCATCGTCCGTCGCTGTCCGTGAGCTTCCACTCTTTCCACTTCCGGAAGTGGTTTTGTTTCCTGGTCGCCCTCTGCCCCTCCACGTCTTTGAGTTTCGCTATCGCATTATGATGAACACGATCCTCCAGAGCGATCGCTGTTTTGGAGTCGTGATGTTTGACCCAGAAGCCAACCAATCGGCCTCTGTCGGTTGCTGTGCCGAGGTGTTGAACTACCACCGGATGCCCGATGATCGGATGAAAATTATGACCATAGGGCAGCAGCGATTCCGTATCCTAGAATATGTGCGGGAAAAGCCTTACTACGTTGGTCTAGTGGAATGGATAGAAGACGCACCGACAGAGCGAGATCTGAGTGGCTTGGCCACAGAAGTGAGTCAGGCATTACAGGACGTTGTTCACTTATCCAGTAAGCTAACGGGTCAGGAAATCGAGTTACCGGAAGATGTTCCTAGTACCCCCTTAGACCTATCCTACTGGGTCGCCCAAAACTTGTATGGCGTTGCGGACGAACAACAGATCCTATTGGAAATGCAGAGTACCGTAGACCGTCTAGAGCGGGAAGCCAAAATTTTGACAACAACGCGCAATCAATTAGCGGCTCGAACTGCACTCAAGGATGCGCTCAAGTAATCGCTATACTTGATTTAGGGGGCACGTTCACCCTATCTTATTGTGTTAACGCTGTTTTTGTTCCTAGGACTTCCTTATGACCTCATTTGCCACATCCACAGCCCGTTCTGATTTGAGTGAACTACGGCGTCTCAAGACGTTGTTACCCCCCGAATTAAAAAGCTGGGTGACGGTTGAGGGTGCAACGGCAGTCAATCCCACCTTGATTACGTCGGAAGAGTTAGGCCGAGATCAAGTGGAAATCCAAATTGACCTAGTGCAATGGGAGCAGCTTGCCCTGGATCAACGCAATATGTTGTTTTGGCATGAAGTGGCCCGGGTGCAGAATGATACCATTCCCAAGGATGGCTGGGAGATGGCAGCCCTAGCCATTGGTTTGGGTGGAGCCGTGGGAGAATTATGGGTTCAGGATGGCCTTTTGTTGTTATTAGCCCTAGCCCTGTGTGGCGTATCAGGTTTTCGCTTGTATCAGCGAAATAATCCCATGAAGACGCTCAAGGAAGCCAAGGAAGCGGATGAAAAAGCCATTCAGTTAGCCACTCGCTTCGGGTATACCTTACCCAACGCCTACAAGAGTTTGGGCAGTGCCCTTCGTTTCTTAGTGGAGCAATCGACCAAACGGAAGGAGCGTCGGCGCTACGAAGATCGTCTCCGGGCTTTGAAAAAGAGCGCCGAAAAAGCCAAGAGCCGTTCCAGCAAAGAACCACGTCGCACCCCTCGCGATCGCTACTAAGGAATACGGGGGGCATTGGACACAGACCCCCACCAGGTATTTTCTTTTCAGGCAAGTTCCTCACTAAGGAGTTAGGAATTTAAAACCTTGGGAGAACTGGGTTGGGGTTGGTGCTTTACACCCAACCCCAACAATTTTTCTGAGTCTTAACAACGCCGTCTATAGGTCACAACACCAGCCGCAACCCCAAGACCGATAATCGTGGCAACTGCTGCCCAATTATTTTGATTGGCAACGGTAGAGTGGTTATCCGCATCCATGACGATGTTGTCAAAATCAATACCTGTAGCGTTAACGGGAACGGTCCAAAAATCTTGGTGGCCGATCCCTTTTTCAATATGAATTTCCCACTCGCCAGGTATCGATTGGTCAGGGGTAAAGGAAAAGCGACCGTTTTCATCGGTGGTGAGTTCCAGCCACGGTTCCTCCAGATTGTTAGGAGCATAGATTGACACGTCAGCTTCAGGGACAGGTTCCCCGGTGCTGAAGGTGGAGGTAAATTCTAGGGCTTGATCCAGCAAGTTATAGTTAGTCTCAATCATGTGGGCGGAGGCGGTTTGCCCTAGGCCCAATGGTCCGATTCCAGCGGCCCCAGTGCCAACCAGGGTCAGGGTGGAGATGAACAATGCCAGTTGCCGTTTCATGAAAACCTCTTGCGATTTAATGCGACTTGACGATTGGGGGACTGGACAAGTCCAGACCCTGTTCCTTAAGTACTGCTTATAATGACGGGTTCTTGGAAAAATGTCGAGATTTGCAACGGTTGGTAACGGGCGATCGCTCCCTACGAGCGTCACGATGGCTTCTCTGCCCAATGAACCAACGGGATGTGTTCAGATTAGAAGGCAGACTTTAAACTGAAGAATGTAGGCCAAACCCATTTGAGGCGAAACATGGCAGAATCTCAATCCTGTGGCAATTGTTGCGGTCATTCCCACGATCATGGTTCTGAGACAGCAACGTTTGCGCTGGGGCGATCGCTCACTCCCATCGGCATAGCGGCCCTT
>JAYKIC010000505.1:0-3119 GCA_035284985.1 Leptolyngbyaceae cyanobacterium | reverse complement strand
TTGATCGCCAAGGTTTAGGCTGTACGGTGCATTCCCAGCGCCCCATCCCTTGCCGAGCCTACGATTGCCGCAACGACAGGCGCATCTGGCTCGACTTTGAAAATAAAATTGTCAATCCCAAGCTGAAGGAGCCAAACTGGCCCCACAACTTGAGTGCAGAAGAAATGGAACTTCCAGGGAGTGAAATTCAATGATCCACAACCTTGACGATACGCTTAAAGAATTGCTAGTGCAAAAAGTGCCTCTCGATCCCAACGCGATCGATATTAAGTTTGAAGTGCCGAACAAAGACGACTGGAATCCCAAGCCAAATAAGCCCACAATTAATTGTTTTCTCTACGATATCCGCGAGAATCACGAGTTACGCAACAATGAGCGCTATCTCACTCGCAACGGAACCACAGGAACAGGAACCGAAAAAATTGCTCCCACTCGTATTGATTTATCCTATCTAATCACCGTTTGGACAACTGATGTCGCCGATGAACATCGACTGTTAGGCAATATTTTGCAGACCTTATTGAGCTATCCAGTTTTGCCAACAGAAGTCCTCAAGGGGCAAATAGCCAATCAATCTCTACCTCTCCGCGCCTGGGTTTCTCAACCTGAACGCACCCCGAATGCTTGGGATTTTTGGGGGGCGCTTGACGGGCGCATGAAAGCGGGGATCAGCTACATGGTGACGGTTGCGGTTGAACCCTTTGCACCGGTTGAGGTTCGTTTGGTAACAGAAAAAGTTCTCAAAGTCGAGCAAAAGTAAGTAGTTAAGCTAATGATGAACAGCCACTCAACCCATGCAATACGAAGCTATCTATGAAAACGGACAAATAAGATGGTTAACCGAACCTCCCCCTCTAAAATCGGCTCGAATTAGGATATCCATACTAGAAGAAATTCCCCCCCAACTCTCAAAACGTCGCTAACCATCACCCTTAATTGCTGGTAAGGGAAAAACCTTAGGAGACTTGGTAAATTACCTTGTTAATGACCAAGACTGGGAATGATCGTCTTTGTGCTAGAATACTAGAATAGTAGCCAGAGGGCATGAGGAGAATTTTCATTCCCTTGGAGAAACTGTCAGCCTACTTTTGATAAGAGGTGTGCCATGCGTGATCGCCAATCGACCCCCGACACCAAATCCCAGCACTCCCAGCCGACCAAGGAACGGGAAGCACAGAGGGCGACTGCCCAAGAAGAGGTTCTGGCAACCCAACAAGACCCCCTGGTACAGACCATCAGTCGGATTGGCAGTGCTCCCTCTGCCAAAGTTCATGCTGACTTGCTCAGTCGGGCGACCTCAGACTACCCCGCCCGCGGCCGCCAACTGATGCTCCAGATGCAGCGGCAGTACGGCAACCGCTATGTGCAGCGGGTGATGGAACTGTCACGCCAAGGAGGGGGAGAAGCCGAAGCCACGCCAGAAGTGGAAGCAGCAATTGAACAAGCCCGTGGTGGGGGGCGATCGCTCGATTCTGGCATCCAGCGACAAATGGAATCCGCTTTTGGCACCAATTTCAGTGGGGTGCGCGTCCATACCGACAGCACGGCTGATGCCTTAAATCAATCCCTCAGTGCCCGTGCCTTCACTACAGGACAAGACATCTTTTTCCGCCAAGGGGAATACAATCCCGGTAGTTCCAGTGGCAAGGAATTACTGGCCCATGAGTTGACCCATGTGGTGCAGCAAACTGGTGGAATTCAGTCGAAGTTGGCGGTAGGTGAACCGGGCGATCAGTACGAACAAGAGGCGGATCGGGTTGCTAATGCTGTAGTACAAATGCTTAAAACGGTTTCTTCTCAATCCACAGAAGTTTCCTCATGTACCCCCATCATTCAGCGAGCCTGCTCTGGGTGTCGTGAGGAAGAGCAGATGACGCACTTATTAGAGACTCAATCATTAGAAGAGACAGACGAAGGAACAGAAACCCTGACTACCCAATCTCTAGCCATAAACTCAGGGATGCCTCTAATCGCTAGAAATGGTGGGCCTGTTTCCACAAATTACTGTGCTTTAACCGGATCCTTTACCACTATTCCATCAGGAACCGTTGCTGCAACTTTGAGTGGCAATAAACTGGGTGCTCCCTTCTCAATGGTGGGGACTTTTAGTGTGCCTATTCCTTGCATTTGCTCGGCAGGGGAATATCGGCAGTATGTCCGAGGTTCTTTCACCAAGAATGGTTCTAATGTGACTCATGCATTGTGTGGAACCAATCTTCATCCAACTACCTTCCAAGAAGACTGTGGTATTTTTGGTGGTAACACATATAAATATGGTTATCGCTCTATTCCTTTCGCTAATAGTCGATTTACCTCTCCCGATCAAGCCACAGGATGTCAATTCAACGGTTTTGATCATCCCGGCATTACAGGTTCCTCAGGGGATACCCTCAGTGTAAACCTTGATTTCCGAGGAGAGTTGATTGATACGGGCAGTGGCGGTGCTGTGCTAGCTTCTTCCTCTTGGAGCGTTGTTGGCAGTGCAACCGTACCCTAACTGAGTTTTCTTAAACTGGGAGTTTGATGATGTTAGATGCTTTTGTTATGGAGCCTTATTTGTTGCCCATTCAGGACGTTTCAATCTCTGCCCTGATCCAGCGAGATCAGTCTGCCAATCGTTGGAATTTAACGGTCATCATTAGCCGCGCCCCAGATCAAGATATCATTCAAGCTAGTGAGGTGGACGCTCAACTCCTAATGAAGGAGGGGACGCAACTAAAACAAGTAGAACGTCCTTCAGATGCGCTCGTAGAAGCAGGTGGAAGCTTGAGCAGTTCGGCCAATGCGGTCTTTAGTTTTCAAAATGCAAACATTATTCCTGAACACCTTGAGGTGAGCTATCGGAATCAAACGGTTCAGTTTCAAATTTTACCTCAATCCTCGATACCAGAACAATAGCGAAACCCAACATCATCACCATTGATACTAATATAAAGTAGCTCTTGTAGGGTGCGTTCCCTGATGCAACTCTTGTGACTCTGGGGTTCAGGTATTGGGAACGCACCAGGTCCATTTGGTGAATAAGGTGATCGCGCTTCCTACCTTAGTGCGATCGCCGATTTTGTAGGGTGCGTTCCCTGATGCAACTCTTGTGACTCTATGATTCAGATATTGGGAAC
>JAYKIC010000504.1:0-6786 GCA_035284985.1 Leptolyngbyaceae cyanobacterium | reverse complement strand
TCACATCCCACCTCACACAATTTTGGGGTGGACCCCCCCCCCCCATGTAACCCCACCAAATTTGCCGCACGACTCTCTTGGACGCTCTGGATGAAAAGCAGGCCAAGGCATTACGCACCTGGTTCGTGGCCCATGTGGATATCAAACCGCGCCAGTCCAAAGGAGGTTCCCGTAAACGCAAGCAGGATAGCAATATAGTACAGTTAAGCTTGTGGTGATCGGAAGCAAGAGTATTCGCAAATTTGAGGAAAGTTGGAAGCCAATTTACTGATAGCGCTGCCAATGCCATTGTGCCGCACCATCTTCAGGATTGAGCCGCAACACTTCCGCCAAAGGAGCACGGGCCGCATCAACATTGCCTTCCATCAAAAATGTCAATGCTTGTTGAAATAGCGACTCTGTTTGCTGCTTCAAGCGTCGTTGCTCCTCCGTATTTCCATCGTAAATTTCCAAAACCGAGACCGCTTGCCGTTTGCCCTTCACCTGTACATTGTCTAGAAAACGGATCTGGTATTGCTCAGGGGATTGTAGCCGATCTAAGAGTGCCTGACTGATTAAAATTTGAGATTTATACGCCTTATTTAAACCTTCCAACCTGGCGGCTAAATTCACTGCATCTGCAATGACCGTACTGTCCATTCGCCTCAGTGAGCCAACAATCCCCAACATTAGATCACCGATGTGCAAGCCGATGCCCACCTGGATGGGGGGCTTACCTAATCGTTGGCGATGGTGATTGAATACTGTGACTTGTTGTTGGATGGCGATCGCCGCCCTCACCGCATCATCCGCCGACTCTGGAAACAGGGCCATGAGACCATCGCCAATAAACTTATCAATAAAGCCATTAAACTCCTCAACAATTGGCCCTACATGGCTTAAATAATCATTGATAAAGGCAAAGTTTTCCTCTGGGGACATATCTTCCGACAGGGTGGTGAATGAACGAATATCGGCAAACATCACGGTCATTTCCTGTTCCGTTTGATCCCCCAATTCCACATCTAGGATGCTATCCCGGCCCAAAAATTTCAAAAAATTATGGGGAACGAAGCGATCGCACGCGGCATTGGTTTTGGCTAAATCGACGTGACTGCGAATGCGGGCTAATAATTCATCTTTGGAAAAGGGCTTCCGCAAATAATCGTTGGCTCCTAAATTAAATCCTTCAATTAAATCTTCTATTTGGCTTTTAGCAGTGAGCATGACAATGGGCAATTCACTGGCGGAAAATTGACTTCTGAGGTGATGACAAACTTCATAGCCTGTCATGCTCGGCATCATAATATCTAGTAATACTAAATCTGGCTTAAATCCTGTGGCAATTTTATCTAATGCCTCACTCCCATTACTACTTTCAACCACCTCATATCCGTAAAGGGAAAGATAATTGGTCAAGACTTGACGATTAATCGGTTCATCATCCACAACTAATATTTTTAGCTTTTCGGAGTCCGAGCGATCGCATCGATCATTCACCGTTGCTGTAATAGATTGTGTCCCTGGAGCCATGGGCTGTAATTCGCCTATTCCATTCGCTTTCCAAGTAGATATAGTATTAGGATTGGGAATAGACTGTTCACTAGATTGCTCACTGGATTTATCACTAAATTTATCACTAAACGGTTCTCCCAGTTGCTCTTTATACTGTTCAGTGAATATCGCCACCGCAGTAGAGGTTGGGTCTGGGATTTCTGTTTGATATCCAGGTTGTTTTAAGGGTAATTTAAATTTGAATTGGGAGCCTTTCCCAACCTCTGACTCCACCCAAATTTCACCTCCATGTAGTTCAATTAATTGTTTTGTAATAGCCAAACCTAATCCAGTACCACCATATTGGCGTGCTGTGGACCCATCCACCTGCTCGAATGATTCAAAAATGCGATCGCACTTCTCTGGTGCAATCCCAATTCCCGTATCAGTAACCGTAATCATAACCGCTTCAGCAGTGGCCGCATTAGCCAATATTTCATCCTTTGGAACACTGCTGGATTCATCTATTTCCACGGTAAGGGGCTGGGCAGGTATGATAGAGGCTGAGATCGAAATCGACCCTGCCTCTGTAAACTTGATCGCATTCCCTATTAAGTTAAAGAAAATTTGCTGAAGCCGATTTTCATCAGCGTCAATCATGGGAAAATTTCGATCAATCTGATTTTTCAGACTTAAAGATTTTTGGTTCGCTAGGGGATATAGAAATATAAAAATTAGATCAATCGTTGTTCGGAGCGATACAGGCTTAATTTGTAGCTCAATCGTCTGATGTTTAAGCTTGGAAAAATCGAGAATATCATTGACTAAATGGGATAAACGCTTGGCACTAATGGCAATTAATTCCAAGTTACGGCGCACCGGAATAGTTACCTCTCCCGCCGCCCCATCCATAAGAGACTCAGACAAGCCAATAATACCGTTCAGGGGAGTACGTAGTTCATGGGAGGTATTCGCTAGAAACTCATCCTTGAGCTGGTCAAGCCGCTTTAGATCGGCGTTTTTTGCTTCTAATTCTGTAAAGAAATGACGTAACTGTACCAGCATTTGCTCAAAGCTATTGGACAAGCTTTGAATTTCCTCAGTACCCCGTCGCTCAATGTGTTGATCTAAGTTACCATTGGCTACAGATTTTGCTGTATTTTTCAAGTTAAGAATCGGCTGGGAAACCCATTGGGCCGTTAAAAATCCAGACCCTAGGGTGATCAATAATGCCACCAAACAAAGGGTTACGGTTGTGCGAGTATTTGCTTGGATTTGAGCCATAAAATCTGACTCTGGCACCAAGATCACAATCAGCCAATCTAACCCTAATTCATCTTTCCAGGGGGTAACTTGAACATAAATTGTTTCCTTTTGATCGGGATGGGAAAATGAGAAAGATTGGGGAGTTTCAATTGTACTTAAATTCTGATTAAAACGCTGGGTGATATATGCAGCAGTTGTTCCAATGAGGGGATGGGGACTATCGATCGCGCTCAACCGTGGTTCCTCTACAGCAGCCGTTCCATCGTTGGGTGCATCCCGTTCAATCGATTGCCACAATGGTTCTGAGGTGGAAGTTGCAATCAATAACCCAGAACGATCAATAATAAAGGTTTGACCCGATTCACTTACCTCCAATTCCCCTAAAAAGTCTTGAATATGGGACAAGACAAAATCGGTGCCAATGACTCCTAAAAGTTGGCCTTGATCGTCCTTTACAGGCTCGGCCAGGGTTAGTTTAAGACGGTCTTCGATAAAATCAATGTAAATGTCACTCCACTGGGGACCATTGGCGGCGATCGCCTTTTCATACCAGGGACGAATACGCGGATCATAGGCATTGCCCCGCCGCAATACGGTTGTTGGATTCCCCTGATTATCAACGGCATAGCTGTAGAAATTTCCCTGGGTCTGGGCATTTCGCAATCCCACTTCCCATGCCTGATTATTTTGAAATCCTAAGCCAAAGAAATCGCCTTGGGCCGTGCCAAAATACATCGCTGAAAGCTTTACCCGGTCAAACAAAAAACGCTGACTCCAAAACTGCCGGGTAAAGCTACTGGGATCAGCCGGATCAAGTTGCTGGGAGAGAATCGCGTGAATATTCACTTGGTTAATCACGCTGGGCGCTTCCAGATAGGAATCCAGTCGTTGTTCAATGCGGCCTGAAATTTCACTCCGCAATTGCTGGGCCACATCTTTGACCGCTGCCTGTCCAGTGCGAAAGGAAAGATAGCCAACCAAACTAACGGCTCCAACCACTTGGAACATGAAGGGAACAGTTAGGAGTAGACGTAATGGAACACGGGATAGGATTCGAGATTGCCAGGGGGCTGGCTGACTTGGGGTAGGTTTCTGCATAGGGGAGGTGTTCGTGCCTATCATATAGTTTCTAGTCTAAGCACCCCACTATGTGGCAAGTTTGATATGACACTTCAGCCTAATTGGTCCATAGGAATATTAGGTAGACATTCATTATTCTACTTCTACTGAGTAGAGGCGCTAGATCTAGAAGCCTATAGCGTTCAGGACTTATTTAAAATTCGACAATTAAAGTCGTTACTCTAAAAACAAAGTCCGCCGTTTCGGACTCACAAAAACTAACCTGTTGGGGCAGGTTTGGCTGGGATCGTCGTGATTTGGAAGCAGCAAGACTAATGCTTCCAAGGTGTTAAACAGGCCCTTAAGCCTCAGAATAGTCACTTCTGCCAGGTCACGCAATTCATCGGCCAATATTGTTCAAAACTTTAGAAAACATTGATTTTTCTATTGAGATTCAGGGCAAAAAAAGTGGGGCAAACATAACGTTTACCCCAACTGACAAGGAGAGCTTAAAATCTGGGAAGCATTCACTTGAGGCAACAGCAACGACTCATGCAAACACTGGGTTAACCTTACATGGCCTATAGTTCAGCCTGCAACATATTTTTGACAAGGTTGTCCTTAATCATCATTTGGCGCAGTAGTTCCAAAATGTATCCCTGGGCTTGATCTAAATCTAACGTTCTAACTTGACCTTCCAGGATTTGGAGCTTAAATTCTTGCTCCAATGTTAATTTTTCGGGTGTAGACATAAAGTATCTCCTGTGGACTCATCAAACAATTGAACCAATTTTGAATATCAAACGGCTCAGTCGCCGATCACTACACTAAATTGCAAAAGTTGACAAAAGCTATCAGCAGCGACTAAACCACTGTCCGATTGATATTTGCAATCGCGTAACCAAGATTTCGTAACCGATACTGTGTACTTAATATTCAAGGTAACACCCATTCACACAAATGTCTACACTGTCAAGCGATATTTAATCAACGAAACAATTCTTGATGCTCTGCCTCTCGACTCTGTATCCTATGTGGCGGCATAGGGATGAAATTGGGCGATCGTCCCTTACCCCGTGCGTAATTCTGAGAAAATGGGGTCATCTAGATGAATAATGCTGTCTTGCGATCGTTAATCAAGTTTTGCCAGCGGTCGATGGGGACGCTGACACTGGTGATGGGGCCTTGTCATCGGCAATGGATTGCAAGTTGCTGGCCGTCGCCGTGGTTGGGCGATCGGGGTTGTTCATGGTTGACTCGTGGCTGACCTGCCCCATTAGGGTGAAATTCTGGGCAGGATGGGGCTGTTGCGACTCCCTTCTCGGTGTAAGAATGCATAATCGAAAACTTTCACCCGTAAGGTGGGCAATGCCCACCCTACAGTCCTTGCACCCGTAGGGTGGGCAATGCCCACCTACAGTCCTTGCACCCGTAGGGTGGGCATTGCCCACCTACAGTCCACACTTGCACCCGTAAGGTGGGCAATGCCCACCCTACAAAATTACAGGGTGGGACGGGAGTACCTCCCCGCCAAGATCCAAAATCCAAAATCCAAAATCCCTACAGTCCACACATGGCTCTGTCTTCAGCGGTGACTCGGCTGCTCTGTCTCAGGTATGGTCCAAGACGCTCACAGGCACGGGCAATCAAGGTTTCCAGGTCATCCACTCGCCAAGCGGTGACGACTTCCCCAATTGAGTCGCTGATCAGAGTATTGCCCGGTTGAATGATGTAGACCCGGCTCCAGTCGTGGTTAAAGGCACCCAAGCGCCCTTCGTATTGGGCGATTTGGTTGCCCCGTAAATCCCACAGCCGCGCCGTGCCGTCTGAGCCGCTCGTGGCAAGCCGTTGGCCATCGGGACTGAACGCCACCTGCAATACCCTGCCCGAATGGCCCTCAAAGCGCGCCACTTCCGTTCCCGCTAAATCCCACAGCCGCGCCGTGCCGTCTTCGCCGCTCGTGGCAAGCCGTTGGCCATCGGGACTGAACGCCACCTGCTCAACCCAGCCCGAATGGCCCTCAAAGCGCGTTTCCTGTTGCTGGTCTAACGTACTCTGGAGGGCATACAGGGGACTTGCCGCTGGATAATTCTCCAGCTTTTGGATGTTTTTGCGTTGCAGAATATCATTGAGTCCATGCCCCGATTGCAATGCCGTCAACAGTGCTTCCGTTTGCTGAATCTCAAATTTCCGCAGGGCCGCCACCCCTTGCCGTTCCAATTGGGTGCCTGTCCGGGCAATCTGGGCCTCGTCTTCAGCAATTCGCCGTTGGGCTTCTGCCTGTTGCCGTTGGGTCTCAGCCTGCCGCTGCAATGCCTGGGTCTCTGTCAGGGTGGCTTCCGCCATCGCCAAAGCGGCCTGTGCCCGATCGAACTGCGCTTGAGCCGCTGCCACCCGCTGGGTTGCCGCCTGCACCGCCGCCACCGACTCCCCCTCCACCGCCTTAAGTTTTGCCTGTTCCGCCTTGAGTTTTGCTTGCTCCGCTTCCAGCAGTCGCTCTGCATCCGCCACCGCTGCTTCCTTCTCCGCTAAATCATCCTGCACCGCCACCAACGCCTCTTGGTTTGTCCCCAACTCGGTTTGGGCACGTTCTAATCCCTGATTGGCTTCCTGCTCCCGCTTAGTGGCCTCGTCCGCTCTGCCCAATGCCTTGAACATCTGCGGCGTAATTACAACCACCGCCAACAATGAAACCACCAGCAACCCCGAACTGATGGCCACTCGTCGCCGTGCTTGCTGATTTTTGCGCTGGGCTGCGGCCAGTTCCGCTGCGGTTTTCTGCTGCAAGTCTTCCGCTTGGAGCCGCTTCTGCCGCTCCTCCTTCAACAAATCCGACCAGGATTTCTGCCGTGCCTGAATCACCTCCGCCAAGTAATCATGTACCAACTGATAGCGCAGGGGGGTGTCGGGGATTTCCATCACCAGGCCGGAGCCGCAGAGGACGTGGAGAACAAAAGAGAATTTTGGATTTTGGATTTTGGATTTTGG
>JAYKIC010000503.1:0-23001 GCA_035284985.1 Leptolyngbyaceae cyanobacterium | reverse complement strand
GGTTTCGTTGGGGCGGTGCCCCCGTGCCCGCCCTGCTGATGGGGCAACCACGGATGGGGCAACCACGGACGGGGCAACCACGGACGGGGCAACCACGGGGGGTTTGCCCCTACCCGTTGGGGCTGTATTCTCGTACTAAAGAGTAATCACACCAAAACAGGCTAAAGCCACGGCCACCAATCCGCCTAGTAGCGCCACAGCACCAGCGTAGGTTAGGGCTGCACCAACCTGTCGCACTTCCTTGCGGGGCAACCAACCTGGTGTAAAAATATCAGTGCGGGAAAAGTCATGCCCTAAAGCTTCGAGCTTGGCGAGATAGGTGGCATCGTAACGGGGCATTCGCTCAAAGGGACGTTCACCCTCAAAGCGCTGGGGCAATACTCGCCGCCGTTGATAAGGAACGGTATGCTCACCAAACGTATCCATATACTCATCACAATCCAGTAAGGCATCCACAAACTCGTTTAAGCCTTTAGTGGCCAGTACAATCGACCAAGCGATTTTCTCTTGTTCACTGTACACTTCGCGGCCCAATACCCGATTGATACAAAGCTGGACAAAACGGTAGTTGTTATTAACGTTGTAATTTTGGGATCGGAAAACGTTAGACGTTAGCAGACCCCGAATGAATTCCCGCACCGAGATTTGGCCCGATCGCAGTTGTGATTCCAACAATGTTTGGCGATTAAAGGAGAGCATTTGTTGCTCATGGAAAATCTGGCGATAGCTGGCGGTGATGATGCTATCCATCTCCGCAGCGCTCGGCGATATCGTTGTGGTAAATGTGCGGGGGGACTCATCTCCAGGAACTTCAAATCCTGCTACCCGCTGGTTCTGGCTAGATGGCGTAACTGTTAAAAGTGGAATAGACATAAAAAAGCTTTAGTCCCAATGATTGTTTTTAATTGATGCCTAAGGCTATGCCTATAGACATTACTCTAAGTATAGGAGTCTGGGGCACAGGTCAAGTCAGTGAGTAATAATGCTTAATTAATAAAACTTAATTGATTGGATTTCATTAAAATTTTAGGAAGGTTGACTGATATCCATAAACAGCTATCTCCAGTAATAGGGGGAAACTAGGGGAAATTCACTGGGATAAATCACTTTAAAGATGTATTCAAAACGCAATTTGGTTTGGGTAGATGTTAGGGTTCTATGGCGATCGCCCCTGCCCTGAGGCCATTGTTTTACCCTACGATCAGAAAAAATTAGGGCCAGGATGCTTTGTGATCCCAGCCCTCAGAAAATTAGTGGAGCAAATTTGGATTTTTGACCTCTGATGCTACCTTTTGGATTCGGCCACTGCTCTGCGAAACGATGCAACACAATAACCGAAAGGAATCCTTAATTCCCTTGGTACAAAACCCTCTACCGTCTGCGGCGGCTAGAAGCTTTACGCTTCCGCTTTTCTGCCGGAGTTTCATAGTGGCGAGTCCGCTTCAGGTCCGAGAAGATACCTGCCTTGGATACACGCCGCTTAAATCGACGTAGCGCTGCTTCAATGCTTTCATCTTGGTTAACAGTAACCTGGGCCATACATTCTCCTTTTGAATCTAATTGAGTTAAACAATAATGGATATCTCGGTAAGTTCCGTACCTTAGGCAAATAACCCTTATAGTCCTATTGCCTATTCAGTCTATATATTTTAGCAAGGGAAGGACATTTTCAGGCCATTCCACCGTCAGATATTCGATTCTTACTTTTGATTCTTACTGATCTATGGTTTTAGGGACAGAGTTCCGCCAAGACCTTTGGATCTACTGGCCTGAATCCTAAAAAGGGGAAACGGGGAGTGTTTTTTTCTGAGCTAGGTACATGGCGATGCCCTTTTCCCAATAGGCGCTTTCGTGGATAAAGATAGGATGCAGGATTTCATCGCCTTCATAGGCAATCACGCTGCCATCAAAGCCAATAAATAAGGGATCACTGGGGGCGATCGCCCCATAGTCTTGACCCTGGCGATCGGGATGGACCATGGCGATCGCCTCCCCATCGGCATTGCGGGGAAAATCTAAGGTTTGCACATGTTCATACACCGTCACCTCACTGGGCAGGGTGGGGCGCTCTCCTTGGTTGCAGCGGTTCCAGAAATCTAGGGTTTCCCCCAATAAGCGACGACTTTCAAAAAACAAACGGGCATCTAGAGTCCCCTGAGCGATCGCCCCCGCTTCCAGGGTAAAGCCTAGGGAACATAAGCCCCGCAGCCGATTGGTGGCGGATTGGGGCGACAACAGCAAAATTTTCACCAGGGGGCTAAGGGTAGAAAGATGGGCCGCGATCGCCACATTCAGGGGGTGGTCACTACTCAAGATCAGGGTGAGGCCCATATTGGCGGTGGTGGTGTGGAGATCCACCACAAAATCGATCGGTTGGGCTTGGACATGATGGTAAATCTGCTTGGCCACCTGTTGCTCATGCAACCTTAAGTCAGGATTGGCTAAATCGTCGCGGTCAAAACAGCGATTCAGGTCCGTATCCACATAGCGACGGTTGAGGCGAATGGCCTCTGGATTGGCTAACAAAGTGGTGGCGGTCAGGTGCGATCGCTCTAGGAAGGATTGACCTAAGGGCGATCGCTGCGGTTCCAGGGTTTTGACCAGGTAGACCCCGTTCAACTCATTCCCATGGACCCCACCAACGATTAAAACGTGACGAACGTGCTTCATAACTCTAGGTTCGATATTAAGATCAATGACCCAATCCCCCGATTTCGGCAAGAAACCGGGACACTTCATTCGGCCTATTTAGAGAACTAGCTAGGGATGGTATATCCCATGGCTTTTCTAACTTTAATCAGAGTCTCATGGGCGATCCCATTCGCCTTCTCGCCGCCCCGCTTTAACACCAACTCCAAATAGCCTTCATCTGCCCGGATCGCATGGTACCGCTCCTGTATCGGTCGCAATCCCTCCACTATGGCCTCCGCCAACAACGGCTTGAACTGCCCCCAGCCCATCTCGCGGCATTCCGCCGCCACCGCCGCTTGGGTTTGATTGGACATCAGCATGTAAAGCGAGAGCAAATTTTGGCATTCAGGCCGATCAGGATTGTCAAACTCTAGCCCCCGCGCCGGATCAGTCTTGCATTTCTTCACCTTTTTCTGAATCAACTCAGGGGGGTCCAGCAAATTAATTCGACTCAAATCGGACGGATCGGACTTGGACATCTTTTTGGTGCCATCGGTCAAACTCATAATTCGTGCCCCTTCTTTGCGAATCATGGGTTCTGGCATTTTCAGCACCGGATGGTCCGAGGTGCCAAACTGGTCATTGATCCGAATCGTAATGTCGCGGGTCAGTTCCAAATGCTGTTTCTGATCCTCCCCCACGGGCACCTTATCCGGTTCGTACAACAAAATATCCGCCGCTTGTAAGGCCGGATAGCACAGTAACCCGGCCCCCACTTTTTCCCCTTGACGAATTGCCTTTTCCTTAAACTGCACCATATCTTGCAGCCAGTTGAGGGGGGTGACACAGGTGAGCAACCACCCCAATTCACTATGGGCGCTCACATGGGATTGGACAAAAATGGTGGACACCGTATCCACATCAATCCCTGCGGCCAAGTAAATCGCCGCTGTTTTGTAGGTATTTTCCGCCAACACCGTGGGATCATGGGGCACCGTAATCGCGTGGAGGTCCGCCATGAAGAGGAAGCAGTCGTAATCTTTCTGTAAATCAACCCAATTCCGCAATGCCCCAAGATAGTTCCCCAAATGCAGGTCGCCCGTGGGCTGAATACCGGAAAGAATACGTTGTCTAGCCATTGTGTCGCGTCAGTTGGAAGTCGATAAATCTGTTCTCGTTTAGTGTATCAGACTTGAAACTCGGATTTGTGGAGCGATCGCCCCTCCACCAGAACTAGCGTTTCCTTGTTTCTACTTCAGTTATTGTTCAGGGGGTTGTAGCGTAATTCCAAATAAGATTGCTAAAACTTTAGCTAAATCATTCGGTACACCATAGGTATTGATATCTTTTTGAATCAACTTTTGCTGGCGATGCAATAACCCAAACTTCCAAATATCTCCTGTCGTAACTGCTCCGTAGAGTGTTTCCACGGGGGCATCAATCCACTGGTCCAGGGCAACGAGTTCCACCGCAAGTTGGGTAAACCCTTTACCGAGATCGGCGTTTTTTGCTTCAATAATAACGAAATTTTGAGGTGCAGGAATGAAATAATCCACGTTCGCCTTAAGTAGGTTGTTGACCCGGATGGCGTATTCAATTTTAAGCGGTGACTGAATAAATTTACATACGGTTTTCAGCACTGGAAAAATCAGGGCTTCTCGACGAGCAATTTCTGAAGCGGGATCAACTAGTGTCAAGTTTTCGGCCAATTCATGGGCCAGCGGTGTCGGATCTATGGGTTGTTTTTCTGGGAGATGGAGCGCAGCGGATTGGAATGCCATCCCAAATTCAGCTAACAAATCGGCAGTATCAAAGGTTAGAGTGCCATACTGGCTAAAGCTATAACTGGCAGTAGGGTCAATAATTAAAGGGTTTACCATTACCTTACTCCGACCGTTTCCAACTGCCCACTTTTAACCTCACGTTCAACGGAGTCAAGGGTTGGGTAAAAAGTTGTTTAAGCAGGACAATATCTCCCTAGCATAACAAATTTTTACTAGAACCCTGAACTGCGATCCCCCGACCCTTCCATTTATAACAATTCATTCTAGGATAGGGAGTGGGATGAACTGTCAAGGTAGTTCATAGTTACGTAAGGGATTGAAAACACCGTGGTTAAGCTCAGTATTGCCCAGCGCATTGGCATCGGCCTCATCATTATTGTCACCCTAGGGTTGCTCCTGTCCAGACCAGTGATTCATTTGCTCACTGAGTCTTGGTGGTTTAATGCGGTCGATTTTGCCGAGGTGTTTTGGACGCGGATGACTTGGCAAGTGGGGGTGGGGGCGATCGCCCTCCTCTCCTACGGTGCTTTGTTGTGGGGGAATGTTGCGATCGCCTCCCGCCTCACCCGATATAACACCTACATCGTGTTGCATGAGCTAGGGCTACACCACTACGTCCGCCATGTTCCGGCCTTGGTCCGAACCCTGATTGTGGTGCTAGCGGTGAACGGTGGGGTCATTTTCGGCCAAACCGCCTGGGAAACCACCCTTAAATTCCTCAACAGTACCCCGTTCGAGTACACCGATCCCATTTACAGCCGGGATATCGGGTTTTACCTATTTGACCTACCGTTTTATCAGCAAATCCACGGGTGGCTGTTGGGTCTCCTGTTTTGGTGTCTAGCGCTGTCCGTCACCCTATATTCCCTCAAGGGGGCGATCGAACCCGATCGGGGCTGGCAATATGCCTTGCGGGGTGGGTCTAAGGTGCATCTGAGTCTATTACTGGCGGCGATCGCCCTTCTCGTCGCTGCCGGGTTCTGGCTTCAGCGCTATAGCTTACTCTACTCCTCATCTGGAGTCGTCTTTGGCGCAGGCTACACCGATGTTAACGCCCAGGAACAAGCCTACTGGATCATGACCGTTGCCACCCTGGTCCTTGCAGGATTATTTATCGGCTCCCTCTGGCGAGTTAGCTTAGCCATTCCCCTCTATGGCTGTGGTGTTTACCTGGTGGCCCTGATTGTGTTAACGGGCTTCTATCCTCAATTCCAGCAAAGATTCATTGTTGAACCCAATGAATTAGCCAAGGAAACCCGCTATATTACCTACAATATTGACTTTACCCGGCGAGCCTATGGTCTGGATGACGTGGTACGTCAAGATTATCCTGCGGAGAACCAGCTTGATCGGGCTACCCTGGATCGCAATGCCTCCACCATCCGTAACATTCGCCTGTGGGATTACCGTCCTCTATTGAGTACCTATCGCCAACTTCAGGAAATCCGCCTCTACTATAGTTTCAAAGATGTGGATATCGATCGCTACACCCTGGATGGCGATTATCGTCAGGTGATGTTGGCGGCGCGGGAACTGGACTATAGCCAAGTCCCCGCCGAGGCGCAAACCTGGGTGAATCAGCGCTTAAAATACACCCACGGATACGGCATTGCCATGAGTCCGGTCAATGTTGTCACCTCCCAAGGGTTGCCCCGCCTATTTATCAAGGACATTCCCCCGGTGTCCAGTGTTGATCTAACGGTGGAACGTCCCGGCATTTACTACGGCGAAGACACCACCAATTATATTTTTACAGGCACGACTACCGAAGAGTTTGACTATCCCCGCAGTGATGGCAATGCCCTAACCACCTACAGCGGCTTGGGTGGGGTGCCGATTCCTTCTTTCTGGCAACGGTTGGCCTATGCCTACGATTTCAACAGCATCAAAATTCTGATTTCTAACTATTTTGCCCCCACTTCCCGTATCCATTATCGTCGCACCATTAGCGATCGCATTCACCACGTTGCCCCCTTCCTCCAGTTGGATCGTGACCCCTACATCACCGTGATTGACGGCAAGCTCAAGTGGATTATGGATGCCTATACGGTGAGCGATCGCTTTCCCTATTCCCAGCCCCTCGCCCGTAGCGTTACCGTTTCCGCCGCTGCCAGTCCCGATGTAGCCCATGGCGGCGTTAACTACATTCGTAACTCGGTCAAAGTGGTGGTGGATGCCTACGATGGCACCATGGAATTTTTGGTCGTGGATGAAACCGATCCCGTCCTCGCCACCTATCGCAAGATTTTTCCCGGTTTATTCACCCCTAGTGCGGATATTCCCCCAGGGATCAAAGCGCATTTTCGCTATCCTGTGGACCTTTTTAAAGCCCAAGCCCAAATTTATTCGGCTTACCACATGACCGACCCAGAGGTGTTTTACAACCGGGAAGACTTGTGGGATGTGCCCACTGAGCAGTTTGACGGTCAGCCCCAACGCATGGAACCTTACCATATCATCATGCAGTTGCCAGAGGGCGACCAGGAAGAATTTATCTTGATTTTGCCCTTCACCCCAGTGAATAGGAGCAATATGATTGCCTGGATGGCGGCCCGTTCCGATGGCGACCAGTATGGGCAGATGGTCCTTTATAGCTTTCCCAAGGAGGGGCTGATCTATGGTCCTAGCCAAATTGAGGCCAGGGTGGATCAAGATCCGGTCATTTCCAGCCAGTTGACTCTATGGGGCCAGGAAGGATCACAGGTGATTCGGGGCAATTTATTGGTGATTCCGATTGAGCGATCGCTCCTCTACGTCGAACCCATCTACCTCCAAGCTGAAACCGGGGAACTGCCCGAACTCAAGCGGGTCATCGTTGCCTACGGCGACCAAGTAGTGATGACTGAAACCTTAGAGGCTTCCCTCACTGAGATTTTTGGTGCATCCTCAACAGCTTCCCCCGATACCCCCGCCGATTCCGCCACCAGTAGCCCAGATGAAACCGGAGAAGAGGCGATCGCCCCCGACCCCACCTCAGCCGCCGATCCCCCCGCCCCCGCCCTACCCGAAAACTTAACAGACCTAGCAGAAGCTCTATCCACCACCTACGAAGAAGCTCAAACTGCCCTCCAACAGGGAGATTGGGAAACCTATGGTGAGAAACAGGCCGAACTAGAAACCCTCATTCAAGAATTTAAGCAACAGGTAGAGAATTAAAAGCCTGAAGCCACTCTAGGGATATAGATATTCCCTAAGTGACCTCCTCCCTTTCCACTGCAAGAATACATAGCAGGGTGCGTTGTCACGCCCCCTTGCTGATAGCCGGGTTGGGAACCAAGCTTTGACTATAACGCCATCAACAAGTCCATCAGTTCTTCCTGCAACTCTTCCGATTGTTGTGGTTTTGGAGCACTGATAGTCTGATAGGTTGCAGCACTCGGTTCATCTCCGATATAAAGACAAACGCCCCCATCACAATCCAGCCCCAGATGATGCCAATACAATGCAGGTAAGGCCCACCCGCGTCGGCCAAAATGCTCCTTTTGTACCACTGTTGTTTCTAAATATTCATTAGGTGACATTTTGTATTGTTCACGTTGGGGATAGGGCACCGTAAACCCCCCAAAATATTTGCGATACTCCTCAGAGTCCAAAATTGTAGTCACTAATTGGTAAACACCAGACTGGGATAGTACCTTGATATAGAAGCGCATCTCATCATGGTCCCGAACGGATCGTCCCAAAAAATGCTTACAACAGGTTTCAACAAACTTTGGATTGGAAGCGGAGTAGTAAAAAATATTCAAATATAGATCAGAATGTCCAAGCTCTTTTAAAAAGCGACGAACACCTGTTTTGCCCTGTAAAAAATTCTTCTCCATTTGAAAAAGGTTTTTCCTTTCAAATTCATAAGGTTGTCGTTCTAATACTTGGGCATAAATTTGCCATAGGGCATACTCACGCTCTTGCTTAGATGAGTGTCGATCTAAAACGACGGGATTAAAACGTTCCATTACTAACATCACTCCCAAAAAAAATCATTAAGGTTGATGCTGCCCCAGCATTTCTCTTTTATGGTCGTCAACCGTTATAGAACCCCGATTCCTAGAAGAAACCGGGGTTCTGAGCGCTCACTCGTTTAGAACAATCATTAATTCTCGGTAATAACTACCCGAAAACTTTGGGTTCCCTAGAACAGTTGATGGAAATTTAAAGTGCCCCCAATAGTTCCATCAGTTCTTCCTGTAACTCATCCCGTGGTTCTTTAGGGGTATTAACAAATCCATCAACTGCGTATTGGGGTTTTACACTCGGCTCGTCATCAATATATAGGCAAACACCACCATCACAGTTCATCCCCAACTGATGCCAGTAGAGAGTTGGCAAAGACCAGCCTCGTTGGCCAAAATGTTCATGTTGAACTACGGTATTTTCTAGATATTCGTTGGGGGTTTCATGGCATCGCTCTTCACGATAGTAAGGAACGGTAAAACAACCAAAAACCTTGCGATACTCATCTGAATCTAGGATATCTAGAATCAATTGGTGAACACCAGACTTACACAAGCTACTGCAATAAATTCTTAGTTCTTCAGCATTACGAATAGAACGCCCTAAGAAATGCTTAAAGCAAGTCTCCAAGAATTTCATATTGGAGGTGGAGTAGTAAAACGTATCCAAATAGAGTCTGGAATGGCCTAATTCCTTCAGGAATCGACGCACACCCATTTTCCCCTTAAGGAAATCTTTTTCAAACTTAGCTAATTCCCGTCTTTCAAATTGATAGGGCTGACGTTCTAGCACCTGAGCATAGATTTGCCACAAAGCACTTTCTCTTTCTTCATTGGAAGATTCACGAGTTAAGACAGTCGGTTGAACCATTTCCATAATACATTCTCCAAAAACAAAAAAGATGATAAATAATTACTGGTAAATGTCTACCCTTAGTCAGCTTTTAATCCACCAGTAGCAGAACAATACTGCCACTGGTTAACCTTGTTCTACTGTCTTTAATTCACATGGGAATCTAGGATCTGAATGACGCTATCCATATATGGCTTGATTAAATTAGCGGCATCATGGGATAGGTTATGGGAAATTTCTTCTAACAGATGAACGTAGGCTTCAGAGCACTTGGAATGTTTTTGATGGGCGACTAGAACGGTATCAAGCCAGATAGTAAGCGTTTCCTCGAAGAACAGAACATCGTCCCGTAGCATTGAGAGAGCGGCATAACGGAGGGTGGAGGACATGTCATAATGACAGCGCTTACCACTTTTGCGAATCACATCAGGATATCGACGGCTGAATTTTTTCAGGGCATTAAGTACTAACGCATCACTATTTTGGTGTACCTCTTGGTAAGCATGTAGTCGAGCTTGATAACCCTCAACATATTTTTCGAAGGTGCGAATTTCTACAGCATCTAGATACCGTCCGTCGGCTTCAATGCATTGTTGTGCGAGTTCGTTATTAATTGCGTACATGTTTTATACCTAGAAAAAGTTAGTTGTCAATCAAACAATACATGTCGCCATAAGTCACAAGCACAGCTTGCTTCCTGACTTATAGGGGTTAATGATGTACCCTTACGACTGAAGCACTGAGCTGAGTACTTCAACCTTCTTTTTGATCTGTGAGGCTTAAACGCCCTATCAGTGCAGTTGTGAACTCAGTGGGTTTACCAAAATGAGCTATTCCGTCCACTCTAGCACCCACCTATATTTTCAAGATGCCCAAAATAAAACAGGAAATCCTAATTTCCTCTTCTAACTTAAGAGAACTTAAGGTTACTGCTTCAAAGAACTTAAAAAGAACTTAAAAGGTTCTAAAACTCTGCTAAGAAACTTAGGTATTAAGTACTGTTCTATTTTTCCGGAGTGAATTTACAAAACTTTTCTAAAATATATGTAAATTAATTTATGCCTGTTTTACCTGGTTTGGGGTGTGGGTGAAGATTTATGAGAAGTGCTACATACACATTCCCAGTAAAGCTAATATTCACGATCGTATACATCTGCTATGTCATGTAAGCGGGTAGGTGTTGTTAAATTTCCGATAACGTAGGTTGTGGTTGAGAAACGAAAACCAACACCCGCATGGGTTAGGCGATCGCTAACCCGTCCTACAAACGATTTAGCTCACCTACTTAGGTATTTTCTTGATTAGGCATTTGGATAGTGAATAGAAACTGTATGGAGGGTGATCGGATCATGAATAGAATTAAGGCAATGGTAGTTGTGGGGGCGATCGCCACATTAACCACAGGATTAGCGGCCCCTAAACTGTCGGCAAATGAAACACCGCTACAACTGGCCCAGTCTAGCTTGGCCCAGTCTAATAACGATTTTGATACCCAAGAAATGCTCGATGCCCATAATGAGTGGCGCAGCAAGGTCGGAGTCTCCAATTTAACCTGGTCCAGCGAGCTAGCAACCTATGCCAGTGAATGGGCAAACGATTTAGCGGCGCGGGATTTCACCATGGAGCATCGTTCAGAGGGTCGCTACGGCGAAAACCTATACTGGGGGGCTGGTCAGAGTGCAACCCCAACCGATGTTGTGAACGCTTGGGGCAACGAGGTCAATGATTATAACTACAGTGATAATAGCTGTAGTGGTGTCTGTGGTCATTACACTCAAGTGGTTTGGAGTGACACAACTGAGGTTGGCTGTGCAGTAGCCCGTGGTACCCATCCAGATTATGGAACCCAGGAAATTTGGGTCTGTAACTATAACCCACCCGGTAATTATGTCGGCCAGAAGCCTTATTAAACTGCTGTAGTGAGCTTCGCCTACACCCAATTGGCTGAAAGCAAGATCCTCTGAAACTGGACATGGGGGTGGGCAAACCTTAAGCCCATGTCCAGGCATTACAGGGAAGTGCGCTGTGCCATACGATACGGATTAGTCTGAGTTTGGCATAGGGGCAAGGTAATGATGAATTGGGTTCCCACCCCAGGCTCGGAGATACATTCTAAGGAACCACCATGTTTTTCGGTAATAATTTGAAAACTGATGGATAGTCCTAGACCTGTGCCCTTGCCCACGGGTTTTGTGGTGAAGAAGGGGTCAAACAATTGGTGTTGGATTGCTTCGGGAATACCGGGACCATTATCGATGATGGTGATCTTAACGTGACTATCGCCGTCTAAAGCGGTGCGAATGGTAATTTGGGGCTTGAAATCAATGGCTTCCGGATTGGCTTCATGCAATGCATCGGCGGCATTACTCAAAAGATTCATAAAAACCTGGTTGAGCTGGCCGGGATAGCAGTCAATATAGGGAATTTTGCCATATTGCTTGACGATCGCGATCTCTTGTCTAATGTCATGTGCCCTAAATTGACTTTGCAAAATAACCAGGGTGCTGTTAATACCTCGATGAATATCAACGGATTTTTGTTCGGATTCATCGACGTGGGAAAAGGTTTTGAGCGAGGACACGATTTGCAGAATGCGATCGGTGCCTGTTTCCATGGATTGGAGGATGGAAGGAAGATCTTCCCGTAAAAAAGCCATGTCAATGTCGGCACTATATTGGGCGATCGCCTCCTCAGGTTCTGGATAGTATGTTTGATACAACCGGATCAATTCCAATAAATGATCGGCATACTCGCTGACATGGTACAGGTTGCCCGCAATAAAACTGAGGGGATTGTTAATTTCATGGGCTACCCCTGCGACTAGTAAGCCCAAGCTAGACATCTTCTCCGTTTGGATTAATTGTGCTTGAGTGTGGGTGAGGGTCTTGAGGGCTTGGGACAGTTCCGCTGTCCGTTCCTCTACCCGGTATTCTAGATTAAGATTGCTTTCCTCTAGCTTGACAATGACATGCTTGAGTTTCTCGGCCATGAGATTAAAGGATTGCCCTAGTTGGTCCAATTCCCAGAGTTGACTCGGGGGAATTTTCTGCTCTAACTGACCTTGGGCCATTTCCTCAGCCGCTGTGGCTAACTGGGTCAGTCGCTTCTTGATCCAATAGGAGGTGGCCACCCCCAGCAATGTAGCCGCTAGCAGGGCGGCCAGACAGAGTTGAATCGTTGTCCAGGTATTGGCATGGATCTGAGCCATGAAGGCCGATTCCGGCACAATGATGCCAGCTAGCCAGTTTAGCCCTAGCTCGTCTTGAATCGGAATCACCTGGACGAAATACTTTTCGCCCGCATACCGAAACGTTAGTTGGATCGGTTGGGCGATCGCCTTCAAATTGGGCACTTGAGCTTGCAACGCTTCTCCCGTCATCTGGAGCAGAGGAGTGGAAGCGTTTACAAGGGTGAAACGTTCAGGTTCCTCGTCCTCATCTTCAGCCGGGGCAAAAATGGTTTCCGCATGGGAACTGGCTAACAACCGTCCATCCCGTTCTATCAGAAAGGTTTGCCCGGTGTCTAACACGTTCAGATCCGTCAGAAAATCCTGAATCCCTCCCAATGCCAAATCACTGGCAACGACTCCCTGAAGTTCGCCCTCAGCATCATATATGGGCAGGGTTGCCGAGATGCCCAGGGTGAGTTGGGGGAAAAAACTGTAGACCTCACTCCACCCCATTTCTTGATCTGTAACTGCATCTTGGTACCAATCACGGCGGCGGGGATCATAGTCTGGATCACGGCTCAGTAAGGTGGTTGGCTGGGCTTGACTATCGGTTTCATAGACTAGAAAATCACCAGCCTGATAGTTTTCCGTTACCTCAATGTTGGGCCATTCGGTTTGGCTGCGACCCACCCCAACAAATCCACCTTGGGCTTCATGGCCAAAATAAATGTATTCCAAATCTGGAAAAACTCGCATTTGATACCAAAAATGGCGGGCTAGGGCGGTGTCATCATCTGGATTTAAATCCCCTAAGCGCATGGCTTCTCCGTTCAGGTGGTTGACTTGGAGGGCGATCGCCAAATAACTATCCAAATGTTGATTAATCCGACTGCCTACCTCCTGCTGCAACTGAGTCGCCAATTCTTGCACGGCTCGTTGGCCATTACGGAGGGAAAAAAAGCCAGTCAAGCCAACAGCGGCAAAAATTTCCAGCAAAAACGGAATGATTAATATTAGGTTGAGGGAAACAGTATGGCGACTGCGGGGATGGTGCGGCATTCTTTGGGTATTAAGTAAATTGAGCAAGTCCCGATAATACTGACGGGATATAGCGTTATGGGGTGTAAGTAGGGGCTTACACTATCTCTATATCTCTATATCTATTTACAACTTGAATTTTCTCCTATCTCACAATTTGAAAAAAATCTTTGATGTAGAATTTCAAGGCGGACCCAGGGTGTACTACACTTGATCCCTTGGTACTCGTTATAGTAGTGTTCCCTGTTCGGTGCCGAATCAACCCTGATTCTGTTTTATCGATTTCATCCTCGTATTTGCAACCTTTTTTGACCTATGGCCTCTGACGATCTGCGTGCAATCCGTTTGGAAAAAGCTCAACAACTGCAAGAGAAGGGGCTAAATCCCTATGCCTACCGTTGGGATATCACCCATCATGCGGCTGAATTGCAGGCCCAGTATACGGATTTGGCTGCCGGGGAGGAGGTGGAAGCGGTGGAAGTGGCGATCGCCGGACGTATTCTGGCCCGCCGTGTTTTTGGTAAACTGGCCTTCTTCAGTCTTCAGGATGAAACGGGCACCATTCAACTTTATCTCGACAAGAAGAAAATCCAGTCCCACATGGCGGCGGTGGATGAAACCGCTTTTAATACCCTAAAGCAATACACCGACGTAGGGGATATTCTGGGGGTCAAAGGGTCCATCAAGCGCACGGAAAAGGGGGAACTGTCCATCAGTGTTAGCGAGTACCAAATTCTCACTAAGGCACTGTTGCCCTTGCCCGATAAATGGCATGGGTTGACCGATGTGGCCAAGCGCTACCGCCAGCGCTATGTGGATTTAATCGTCAATCCAGAGGTGCGGCAAACCTTTCGGCGGCGAGCGCTGATCACCGCTTCCATCCGGCGCTATTTGGATCAGCAGGGCTTCATTGAAATTGAAACGCCTGTGTTGCAATCAGAAGCGGGGGGGGCGGAAGCTCGGCCCTTTATCACCTACCACAACACCTTGGATATGCCGCTGTATTTACGGATTGCCACCGAACTGCACCTGAAGCGGTTGGTGGTGGGTGGCTTTGAAAAGGTGTTTGAATTGGGGCGGGTGTTCCGCAATGAGGGGGTGTCCACTCGCCACAACCCCGAATTCACCACCATTGAGCTATACCAAGCCTATGTGGACTATAACGATATGATGGCGCTGACGGAGGCGATTATCACGACGGCAGCCCAGGATGTGTTGGGGACGCTCAAAATTAACTATCAAGGGGCGGAGATTGATCTCACGCCACCGTGGCGACGGGTGACGATGCAAGTGGCGGTGCAGGAAAAAACGGGGTTGGATTTCAGCCAGTTTACCAGTCTAGATGCAGCCAAAGATGCGGCGATCGCCGCTGGTATCACCTATATCGACGATTGTGAGAGTATCGGTCACATTCTCAACGAAGCCTTTGAGCAAACGGTGGAAGCGACCCTGATCCAACCCACCTTTATCATCGACTATCCCGTGGAAATTTCGCCCCTCTCCAAACCCCACCGCAGTCAGCCCGGATTGGTGGAGCGGTTTGAACTGTTCATCGTTGGTCGGGAAACCGCCAACAGTTTCTCTGAGTTGACCGATCCGATTGATCAGCGGCAACGGTTAGAATTACAGGCGGCTAAGAAAGCAGCGGGGGATGTGGAAGCCCAGGATGTGGATGAGGATTTTCTGACTGCCCTAGAATATGGGATGCCTCCCACGGGTGGACTCGGTATCGGCATCGACCGTTTGGTCATGTTGCTGTGTGATTGTGCTAGCATTCGAGATGCGATCGCCTTTCCCCTGCTCAAGCCAGAATCGGCTAGTGTGGCAGAAGCGGGTGAAGCGGAAAATGATCCGGCCCAACCCAACCACTGAGGTTGAAATTGGGGCGATCGGCCTACCGGAGTGCCATTGCGCTATCCCGTAGCCAATCATCTTGCTATCCAGTCGTGTTCATGCATGAAATTCACCCAACATCTTAGGTTCCTTGTTGTTCTCGGCGTTATGCTCTGCTTGTCAGGATGTGGGCTATTTGCATCCTCTCCCCCAGCGGAACCAGAGACCATTGAATCTCCCGCCGCCGCCTCTGATGCAGCAGAACCAGAGACCATTGAACCGGACCCTCCACCGATCCCTGTACCGGATAACGTTCAAGTCTACCAAGAACCGAACGGGATGTTTGCCCTAGCCCTCCCCCAAGGCTATCGCTTTGAACCAGTGGAACAGGGATTGACCTTTTTATCAGAAGATGGCGGCTTTGCCGGAGAAATCATCTACCAAGTCAGTGACGGCCCTTCTAACGATATGCTGAATCTAGAGAAGGCCCTCAAGTCCCACATTGAACCCCAGTTCTCGACTATCGAATGGCAAAAGGTAGGACAGCGGCAGCCCGATAGCAGTGTGCGTTTAGCATGGACCGGAGAGGACGAGGATGGTCGTGCCATTGATGCCCTTAGTTTCATTGAAGTGCATGGTCAAACCACCTTTATTCTGAGCCTCTACGCCATCGACCAAGCGTACAACACCTATAGCGAGGATGCTCGGATTATTGCCGGAACCTATGTAGTCCGGAAAAACGAAGTATCAGCAGAGGAGTCGGAAGAAGGGGCGGAAGAAGGGGCAGAAGAATCCTCAACCGAAGATGCATCAGAAGAAAAGGAGGGTGGAGCAGATGAAGATTGATCCACTTTGTGACCGTGTTTCGTGCGCCCCAAAAACGTCCTAAACAATGGGGCGATCGCTAATTGCAAATAATCGTTTCGACATATTGAGGAACATCGCTAAGGCAATTCAGGTCTAGTGCGCCCCGCTATAATTTAGCGAGTTTCACCTATTGTCTTCATCATCTGTGTAGGTGAGCTATACAACTATAACAGTTCTAAATTAAGAGCTAAAAGGGGCGTTGCGATGGCGTTTAAGATTTTAAGCTTGGATGGGGGCGGATTTCGAGGTGTCATTTCCTGTAGACTACTTCATCTAGTGGAAACTGTTTTACAGGAAAAAAATAAGGGAAGTTTATCCGATTATTTTGACTTAATTGCAGGGACTTCTACAGGTTCTTTATTGGCGGCTGGAATTGCTCTTAAAAAGGATGCAACAGCCCTTTTAGATGTGTATAAAACACGGGGAGAAGATATTTTTCCAGCAACAATTCGCAACCAGCGAAAATGGCGATGGATTAGTCAAGTTTTGGGGAAAAGTTATACCCTATATCCCCATGGGGAACCTAACGATGATCCGGCAAAACAAAAGATAGGCTTATCTACAGTCATTCGGGATTCCTTTGGCGATGCCACGATCGCGTCCATTGGTGAGGAGGTTACGACTAAAAATGGACGGGTCATTGAAAAACCGATTTTGTTGGTCATGGCCTATGATACTCTGTCTCGCAATACGACCTTTTTTGCGAGTAATAATCCCTCGAAAAAGCCCCGGTGGTACGATAATTTACCTGTGTGGAGGCTTTGCACTGCATCGGCATCGGCTCCTACGTTTTTCCCACCCTATGATTTGCCTTACTATCAAACAGGTGAGGATGTTCCAGATGACATTCGCAACCGCCAGCAAGTTTTACCCCATATTGATGGTGGAGTATCGGCCAATAATCCCACCCTGGCAGCAATTTCCCATGCATTACTAACAGCGGAATCAGACATCAACCAGATTTTTGTGCTGTCCATTGGTACTGGACAAGCCACAAAACCGTTTACTTATAACGACGTGAAAAGTTGGGGGTTGTTGAACTGGATTGTTAATTTGCCCAAAATTTTCCTTGACCCTTCAGCAGAAATTAGTAATGCAATTTCTAGCCAACTTCTCAATATTGATCCGGCTAATCCCCGTCATCTCCGCCTTGACTTTCAACTCAATAATCATTTTATTGATCGACCGTCTGGTCAAGATGGCCGGGTTTTGCGAGAAATTAGTAAAACGCCCATTAACATGTATACGGGGACTGAGGTGCCGGAGGAAATTGATGATCCAACGGCTTACGCAGCCTTTATTGATGTGGCGGATCAGTATATTGCAAAAGCAAGAATTACCCTCAATAATCAATCATTCTCGGTGAAGGAGGCGATCGCCCATTTCATTGATACGGCGGTGTAAATTGGCTCCCGATTCGTAAACCTTGAGTCGCTCAACAAAGGTGACTATTATAAGGTGACTATTATTTAGAACCCTGGTTTTCCGCGAAACCAGGGTTTTCAGCTTGAATGGGGTAACTCGTGTTATCCTACGAGAACTTACAAATATTGAACCAGTGGAACCCGCATGGCTGACGGCAACGATTTAAACAGCAATCATTTAACGAGCGGCAATCTGGCCCGATATATGGAAGAAACGGGGGGAGAATTCAAACCCTGGCTATTGTTGCAATTACGGCTGAAAAAGTTGCAGGAACGGCGATCGCACATGGACAATGCCGAGTATATGCAAGAATTGGCCGATATTCATCAGGATTTAATGAATTTGGGAGAGTGGTGGAAGGGGCGTGAGGCGGAAGTCTTTGGCGATCATCCCTAGACAGCCTTGGCTTAAACCATACTGCAAATTGAGGGAGTAGAGATAGTGGATACGGAAAGGGCAACCTGGGGCAAGCTCTGGGGGATTGGGGTGGGACCGGGAGATGGGGAATGGTTGACCCTAAAGGGCTTGCGGATTCTGCAATCGGTGCCCGTGGTGGCCTGTCCCCAAAATCGCCAGGGAGATCCGGGGATGGCTTACGGGATTGTGAAGGAGTATGTGCGATCGCACCAGACCATCCTGCCCCTTTACCTTCCCTTCGTGCGGGATTTGGTGGAATTGCAGCAAGCCTGGGATCAGGCAGGCAAGCAAGTCATTGAACATTTAAGCCAGGGGCAAGATGTGGCCTTTATTACTGAAGGGGATGCCAGCTTTTTTAGCACCTTCACCTATGTGGCGGAAGCGGTGCATCGCTTTGCGCCAGCAGTGGACATTACCCCCATCCCCGGCGTATGTTCTCCCCTGGCCGCCATGGCGGCCCTACGCATGCCCTTGGCGATCGCCAACGAAAAAATTGCCATCCTCCCTGCCCTTTACGACATTAGCGAACTGGAACGGGTGCTCGATTGGGCCGATGTCGTGGTGCTAATGAAAGTAGCCTCCGTCTTTTCCCAAGTGTGGCAGCAATTAGCCGCCGCTCACCTGCTAGAGCATTCCAGTCTCGTGGAATGGGTTGGTTCTCCCCAAGAAACACGCTACCCTACCCTTACTGGCCTAGCCCACCACCAGCCACCCTACTTTTCCCTTTTGATTGTGCGCCGCCATGCCTACCACTTCTGAACAACCGTCCAATAATAGAACCGCTCCCCTTAAAACTAAACCCATCACCATTATTGCCCCGACCCCAACGGGCTACCGTCTGGGCCTTAGCCTACGGGACAGTATTGGCGCTCAAACCCTCTGGACACGGGATACTACCCTCGACACTGACCCCCGCCGGATCAATGTCAATACCTACTCTGGGGCCATCACTACCGTGGTGGCAGTTTGTTGGAGTGAGTGTAGCCAACTTGTCTTTGTGCTGACGGTGGGAGCGGTGGTGCGATTGATTGCGCCGCTCCTGAGTCAAAAAACGGATGACCCAGGGGTGGTGGTGATTGACGAAACCGGAACCTTTGTCATCAGCCTCAGTGGTGGCCATCAAGGGGGCGCGGATGCCCTCGCCCGTGAGTGTGCCGCCATTCTAGGAGTCACCCCAGTGATCACCTCCGCCTCCACGGGCAAAAATCTTCCCGCCCTGGACTGTCTTGGCACTCCCTACGGCTGGCAGCGGGGCACGGGCGACTGGACTGCTGTAGCCACCGCCATGACCCAAGACCAACCCATTCATGTCACCCAAACCTGCGGCTCTACCCTCTGGCACCAAACCCTCCCCGCCAATCACCCCTTCGTTTTCACCGACTCTCCTTCCCCCACTCCCCCACTCCCCCACCTTTATATTTCTGACCATCAATCCCCCACAACCGACACTCCTACCATCTCCTGGCATCCCCGCACCTTGTGGATTGGCTTGGGTTGCGAGCGCAATACCGCTGTTGAGTTGATTGAAACGAGTCTGCGTCAACTCATGCAGGACCAGGGGTTAGTGTGGGAAGCGATCGCCGGAATCGCCACCATTGATATCAAACAGGACGAACTCGCGTTCCAAGACCTGGCGCAACGATATCAGTGGCCCATCCGTTACTTCACCGCTGATCAACTCCAAACCCAACCTGTCCCCACCCCCTCAACCGTGGTGGCCCAATCCGTTGGCACCCCCTCCGTGGCTGAAGCCGCCGCCCTGCTCGCCACCTCCTCTTCCCAAAATCCAAAATCCGAAATCCAAAATACCGACACCGACTCATTAGTTGTTCCCAAACAGGTGTTCAAATCCGACCAAGGCGCTTGTACGATGGCGATCGCCCGCGCCCAGCAGGAATACAACCCCCGTCCCGGCCATCTTTACTTGATTGGGTCCGGTCCGGGTTCCTTGGGGCAACTGACGGCTGCGGCCCGGATTGCCTTACTCCGGTGTGATGTGATCATGGGTTACGGTTTGTATCTCGACTTGTTGCGGCCCCTGCTCCATGCCAACCAGGTGATTGAAACTAGCCAAATTACCCAGGAGGTGCAACGGGCAGAACGGGCTGTAACCCTAGCCCAGCAAGGCTTAACCGTGGGCATGGTGTCCTCTGGTGACTGTGGTATCTATGGTATGGCGGGATTGGTGTTGGAATGGTTAGCCCAAGGGCAGTGGGATGGTCACAGTCCCAGTGTTGAAGTGTTGCCGGGAATCACTGCACTGCAAGCGATCGCCGCCCGTGTGGGTGCGCCGCTGATGCATGATTTTTGTGCCATTTCCCTGTCGGATTTGCTCACCCCGTGGTCCGTTATCGAGCAACGGTTGACCGCCGCCGCCCAAGCGGATTTTGTTGTCGCCCTATACAATCCCCGCTCCAAAACTCGGATCAAAGGCATCGAGATTGCCCTGGAAATTATGCAAAAGTGGCGATCGCCCCAAACACCAGTAGCGATCGCCCGCTCCCTTTACCGTGAGGGGGAATCCGTGTCCTGCCTCACGTTAGCAGAAGTAGATGTGACGACCATCGATATGCTCACGGTTGTGTTAATCGGCAATGCCAGCACTTTTTTGCACGAAGGCAAGATGATTACCCCACGGGGGTATATGAGTAAGGGAGTGGGGGCGTGAAGGAGTGGGGGCGTGTCATCATACCAAGATCAACGGGTGCCACCGGGTTCACCTCGCGTAGGTAAGCCAATATCAGATGGAGGCACATAATCGGCCACTAACATCCATCCCATTTCCCCTAAGCCATGGGCAAAATTGGCTACGGCGAAGTTGGCAGACCCTTCACCCCCTAACGCCCTCCATACCCTGCGCCAATATCCCTTATGGCATGGAGTCACCTCAGTCCAACGCCAGTCCTGGCCGCGCCACCATTTGATTCAGCCAATTGCAGCCCGGTTTCAACGTCAGTACGGCTTTCGCCAAGAACAAGCCATGGACAGTTCCCTAGCTACCACAATGAGTTCTGTTTTCCAGCGAACTTGTGATATTAGTAACCTAACACGATGTTTATAGTCCCAGATGCTCGCCGCTTGCCCAGTTCAGTCAACTTTATAGAACATTTTGACCATATATTCCCTAGGTCATAGTGACGGAACAATATAGCCAAAATTTCTTCTGTACTCTTGGTATAGTGAAAAGCAGTTTAGTTGGGAATATCCATGCCAGTATGGTCCAGTATGGTAATGACTGCTGCGGTGGTTACTACCGTCACTGTTAGTAAGTGGAACCAAGGCTAAAAACCTGTTTGCAATGTGGCAATTTAATTGCCGCTATATAAAATCCGCCATGGCGAATTCAGGGCAACTAACTCACGGAAGTAAGTTTTGCTTAGGTAGCCATGATTTTGAGTTACCGATGCTATTCCGTGGGTTCCAACAGGCGCTAATAGACCCTACGCCCTTAAGGTGCTGTAGATTACGGTCAGGCCGCAAATTAGGATTGTGTCTAAAGTTCCCACTGACTTGCCCCCTCCTATCCATTTTCCCCATAGCCCCACAGATTAATCATCGTTCAACTGAGGAAGTCCTCAGACCGTAGCCACTTATTACTGATTTGAGATAGGAATATCAGGGCATGTATTTATCTGATAGCGATTATTTCACCCAGCCTGCCACCCTGGAACAGACGCAAGTTTACACATACATTCGGGATCTGTCGCTGCTGCCCTATACCGAGGCGATCGCCCAATTCTACCACTTGCTTTGGGAAGGGATGGCTTGTTCCAGCGAGTCGGTGCAGAAAGCGTTGAAGCAGGTGGTTTCCGCGCCCAACTTTGACCAACACAAACTTAATTTGGTTAATCGCTGCTACTATACTTTAGCCAATCCTTGGCACTTGGATGGGGGCAAGGATTTTGCCGTTGAGAAGCTTATCCTCCAGTTGGAAGATCTCCCGTCTACCCGTGGGCACAATCCCGTCATCCGTAAGTTGCGCGATACCCTGCATGAATATCGCCAAGATGAACGGTATGACGTTCTGAAAAAACATCTGCGGTTGCTGAATACCGACAAAGATGGTGTAGCAGCGGTACGGCGTGACCAGTATTTTGGCGATCGCTTCCCCGATTATTTTTTCATTTACGAAGCCGGAACCCAAACCCCCGATATTGAGAGTTCTGGGGCCAACTTAAATGAGGGCATTCGGCAAAAGCGCGATCGGCGACTCCAGCAATTGCGCCAAACCCTCAATCAATTTTACGTCCGCTCCCACCGCTCAGAGTCTGCCATCCCCATGCGTAACCCCACCCATTTGCCTGAGGCGGAACTGATCAAAGCCATGAATATCTATCAACCCCGCCGCCAAAACAGTTTCAAACAGCAGGCGGATCAGTTCAAAGCCCAATCCCAATCCCTGCGGTCCACGGCTGAATTTAAGCAGGTGATTCATGATCACACCATGGGACCGATTCGCCAACTTGGACCCAAATATGTCAAATCCTTTAACCGTTTGTTCCAAACGGCATTAGATGGCTTTCAGCGAGATGTGCCCCTCACCCCAATCGTCAAAATCCAGCTTTTTAGGCGCTTACTGGTGGCCATTTTCCAAGGTCATTCCTCCCAGGCTAATGGGGATCAGTTTTGCTATCTCGTCAATGGAGTCGGCGCTAATATCGTCACCAGTATTTTGCTAAACTTGGTGCTGTCTTGCGAAATGATCCGTTTTGACCTAGAAAAGCGGCTGGCCCAGTTGCATCACCGCTTTTCCAGTAGCGAAAACAGTAGCATGGAATGGTTAGCCCATGCCTTCGATCACATGAACGTGGCCCTAGCCCTTAACGCCAGATATCTCGGTTACTTTAGCCTAGGGGCATCCCATAACGGCTCTATCCCCGATTCCATCTAGTGAGAATTAGTGAGAATTAAGTAGCTAGGCGGATTTAAATCTAAAACGCTCTTGTCCATATCCGCCGTTTTGACTTCGTGCTTCCACTCCAGCAATGACGGCCAACGCCAAATCATATTCGTTATCAAACATCCGTCCGGCAA